>JAJTCR010000245.1 GCA_021325695.1 Steroidobacteraceae bacterium
GCACCCCACGCTAGTGGGCCACGGGCCAACGTTGTTCGCCGGGCTATCGAAGCGCATCGACTTGAAGCTCGTGAGCCGGCTCGAGTTCGGCTCGGGGGCCGTGGCGATGCGCTATGAGCCGAGACGGTAGCCTAAGGAGGGCAACATTACCGTCAACTACACGATTCCGGTCGATTTCAGTAACAGAGATAACGATGGCTCTGTTCGACTGAATACCGACGCAACAATGCAGTTCATCATTGATCGCGGTATTCAGCTGGTTGACGGCGCAGTAGTTCGCCTTTCTGACGGCGAAGTGGTTGCCGCAGGCCTGTTGGAGTATCGCGGCCGCATCTGGGTGGCGACGGCTCTCAAATGGGAGCCGCACTAGTTGGATCTGACTGGCCGCTCGTTGCGGGCAGAAGCAGGCATCCGACTCACAGCAGGCGATCTGGAAGTCAGGAGCCGGGTGCACGATGGCTTGTGCTCCTATCGCAAGGCCCCTCCCATGAGCACCCGCTGTCGCATGGCAGTCCTGGTCGCCTGCAACGTACTGCTGTTCGGTTGTGCGACCGATAGACCGATACCTCCGCAGAACTGGGACGGACTCGAGTATCGACCTGGCGCTGGGAGCGGTGCGCTGTACGTGTACCCGGACGCAGAGGTCGGGACGTTTCGAAGTTTTCTCATTGCCTCGCCCGTGGTCGTCATCGACTCAAACTGGAACCCCGAGGTCAGCGCCCCTGTCGGTCACGGCATCGCGCCGGGTCGCCTGACGGGCCGCGACATCCAGCACATCAAAGACGTGGTGGCACGCGAGTTCAGGACGATGCTGGCGCGGGAGGTGACGGGTGGTGGATATCAAGTCGTGGAGCGAGCGGACGTGGACACCGCGGTCGTGACCACCGCGCTCGTCGACCTCGATATGGCGAGGAGCAGCAGCGACCGCATGACCCTGGTGATGGAGTTGCGCGACGCGAGCACGGGTGCTGCTTTTGCCAGGTTTTTCGACCGGCAGACAGGCGACATGGGGGTTCTGCGGTTCCCCGACTCGGTAACGGAAAGCGACAATTTCCGTCGAGCCGCGAAGGACTGGGGGCGAAGGGCGGTGACCATCACCGAATCAGTGAGCCAGCACCCAAAGACGGAAAACCGTGGGGTCGATCCCTGGGTCCGTTTCAACACGTCATAGCAACATCGTTATCGCGTTCCCAAAGTTGTGCAAGACGATCGGCAGCAGCAGGCTGCCTGTCCGCAACCTCAACCAGACAGCGATGAACGCGGGAACCGCCGTTAGTGCCATCGTCAACGTGTCGAACGAGAAGTGGCCATCGGAGAACCCGAATGCGTGCGCCATGCCGAACAGCAGGCAGGACAGGACCGCACCCCAACTCCAGTCGACGCCGAGGAAGCGCGTGCGACCGGTGTATGCCTCGCCGAGTACGAAAAGCAGGAGGCCGCGATAGAACGCTTCCTCTTCCAGCCCGGGCAGGGTGAGTTGGAACGCAACGTCTTCGGCACTGGCCGTGCCGCTCGGGAACGCCACCGCGATCGCGACGAAAAACGCGCAGTAAAGCAGCACCACGGGTAGAGCGGCTCGCAAGCTTCCGGGTGCGTGCGCGAGCGTCAGGCCGACCCTCCGCCAGGTGATCTTCCGATGTGCTGCGATCGCCAACGTCGCGACCAGCGCAAGCACCTTGCCTTGCCAGTTCAAGTCGCTGCCGGCAAGCAGGTCGGGCGCCGTGCCGTAAACGCGAGTGAGCAGTGCGTCGTTGATTGCCACCAGCACGGCCGCCACCAGCAGCCAACGCAGCATGAAGCGCTCGCGGTCGAGCATGCCGATCGCTGCTCCCAGGAGCAGCAGCAGCGCCAGAATTCCGCACAGTGCGATCAGTCCATTCATGCGCTCGCCTCCCGAAGCCCGCGATCACACGTTATAGGACGACGGACCGCGACTGCTATCCTGCTGAATCGTCGACGCGAAGTCGTGAGGTGCCCGGATGCGACTGCTGATCTCGGCCATGCTGCTGATCGTGGCGGTCATTCACCTGCTGCCGCTGCAGGGGGTGCTGGGTCCGGAGCGCCTGTCGGCGTTGTACGGCCTCGAGATCGCGGAGCCGAACCTCGCGATCCTGATGCGGCACCGCGCGATCCTGTTCGGGCTGCTCGGGTTGTTCTTCCTCGTTGCCGCCTTCCGGCCGGAGCTGCAGTTCGGCGCGATCGTCGTCGGATTCGCGAGCGTACTGTCGTTCCTGTGGATCGCGTGGTCGGTCGACGGCTACAACGCCCAGGTCCGGCGTGTCGTCGTGGCCGACGAGGTCGCCATGGCCTGCCTGGTCGTCGCGGCCGGCGCGCTCTGGTACCTGCGGCGTCAGGCCTGAGAAGCACCCGAACCGCGAGCGTCCGTGCCGGGACAGCCAGTATCATCACGCGATGCTGGTGATGTCGTTGAACGCGCCGCGCGGTGTTCTCGTGCCGGAGGAGCGTCCGCTCCCGCAACCCGGGCCCGGCGAGCTGCGCGTGAAAGTCCACGCCTGCGCAGTCTGTCGCACCGACCTGCACGTCATGGACGACGAACTGCCCGGCGTGAGGCACCCGCTCGTGCCCGGGCACGAGATCGTCGGCGTCGTCGACGCGCGCGGCCCCGGCACGTCGGCGCCAGTCGGGATGCGGGTCGGCATTCCCTGGCTGGGCTACACCTGTGGTCGCTGTGAACACTGCCGGGGCGACCGGGAAAACCTCTGCGACCACGCGCGCTTCACCGGATACCAGATCGACGGTGGGTATGCCGAATACACGGTCGCCGACGAACGCTTTTGCCTCGCACTGCCCAGGGAGCCGGACGACGCCCATGCCGCGCCCCTGCTCTGCGCGGGGTTGATCGGCTACCGGGCGCTGTCGATGACCGGCGACGCTCCGCGGCTGGGGCTGTACGGCTTCGGCGCCGCGGCGCACATCGTCGCGCAGCTGGCGCGTCACCAGGGCCGCGAGGTCTACGCGTTCGTGCGCCGCGGGGACGAGGCCGCAACGCAGTTCGCGATGCGTCTCGGCTGCACCTGGGCCGGCGAGGCCGGCGTGCGACCGCCACGCGCGCTCGACGCCGCCATCATTTTCGCGCCGGCCGGCGAACTCGTTCCCGTGGCGCTCGACGCGGTCCGCAAGGGCGGCACAGTCGTGTGTGGCGGCATCCACATGAGCGACATCCCGTCGTTTCCGTACGCGAAGCTCTGGGGTGAACGCGTGCTGCGCTCGGTCGCGAACCTCACGCGTCGCGACGGCGAGGAGTTCCTGCGGCTCGCGCCGCAGGTCCCGATCCACACCGAGGTCCGGACGTGGCCGCTCACGGCCGCCAACGAGGCGCTCGCGGCCCTGCGCTCGGGCACCGTCGCGGGAGCCGCGGTCCTGGTGCCGGGACACGCTGCCGGATGAGGGTTCCGCTGCAGCCGGTGCGACGCGACCCGAACGCGCGTCGCCGCCTGTCCGAGATGCTCGCGGCAATCGCGAACGACCCCGATCGCGATCACATCGCCGCCGTCGACGTGCGCGACGCGATGGGCGACCGCGCGTTCGGCGCGTTGATGTTCTTTTTCGCGGCCCCGAACGCGCTGCCGGTCAACATGCCGGGCGTCTCGGTCGTGCTCGGCCTGCCGCTGATCTTCCTCGCCTTGCAGCTCATGCTCGGCTTCGCCGTGCCGTGGCTGCCGCGTTTCGTGCTGCACCGGACCGTGCCGCGAGCAGGCTTCGCCCGCGTCATGAACCACGCCGTGCCCTGGATCCGGCGCGCCGAGCGCCTGCTCCGCCCCCGGCTGACCGCGCTCGCGGACGGCGCATTCGAACGCGTCATCGGCCTGGCGTGCGTCGTGCTGGCCGCCGTGCTGGTCCTGCCGATCCCGTTCGCGAACACCGGCCCGGGTATCGCCGTCTGCGTACTCGCACTGGCCCTGCTCGAACGCGACGGCGCGGCGACGCTGATCGGGCTGACGATCGGCGCCGCGTCGGTCGTGCTCGCGTGGGGCGTGATCCTCGGCGTCGTCACGGCCG
>JAJTCR010000246.1 GCA_021325695.1 Steroidobacteraceae bacterium
GCCGCCGGCGAGACGCGCTACCAGCAGGTCTGCGCCGCGTGCCATGGCCTCGACGGCAAGGGCATGGCGGTGCTCGGCGCACCGAACCTGACCGACGACGTCTGGATCTACGGCGGCGACGCCGCGACGATCAGGCAGACGATCGTCGTCGGTCGCAACGGCCAGATGCCGGCGTGGAACGAGAAGCTCGGTGAACAGCGCGTGAAGTTGCTCGCTGCCTACGTGACCCGGCTCGCGCAGGACGGCTCGAGCCAGTGATGGCGATCGAGGGCGAATACGCGGGTCGGGTGCGATGGCCACGCCTCGGCCAGGACGTGGCGATCATCCTCTGGCCCGCATTCCTCGTCGCGAGCGTCGCGACGATGGTCTGTTTCGCCTTCATCGACCCGATCCTGGTCGGCAACGACGACTACCCGCCTCCGGCCTTCGCGACGCGCATGACGGGCTACGGGGTCGGCTTCTTCTTCTTCTGGCTGGTGGCGTCGTTCTCCAGCCTGCTCACGCTCTACCTGCTCCGGACCGCGCATCCGGAATCGACCGACGCGGGGACTGACGACGAGACGCGGAGTCTCGAATGAGCGAGGTCGAGGAGCGGGTCGAGGGCGCCCTGTACGCGACGCGCCAGAAGATCTATCCCCGCGAGATCCAGGGACGCTTCCAGCGCCTGCGCGTCTACACGGTCTGGGCGTTGCTCGGGTTGTTCTACGCGCTGCCCTGGATCACGTGGCAGGGACGGCAGGCCGTGCTGTTCGACCTGCCGGCACGCAAGTTCCACATTTTCGCGCTCACGCTGTGGCCGCAGGATTTCTACTTCCTGACCTGGTTGCTGGTGATCGCGGCGCTGGCGCTCTTCTTCGTGACCGCGCTCGCGGGCCGCCTGTTCTGCGGGTACGCCTGCCCGCAGACCGTGTGGACCGAGGTCTTCATCTGGATGGAGCGCTGGGTCGAGGGCAGCCGCAACCAGCAGATCAAGCTCGCGAAGGGGCCGTGGACCCGCGAGAAGGTCCTGCGCAAGGGCGCCAAGCAGTTCCTCTGGATCGCGTTCTCGCTGTGGACCGGGTTCACGTTCGTCGGCTACTTCACCCCGGTCACCGAGCTTGCCGTGAAGATCGCGCAGTTCGCCACCGGCCCGTGGGAGACGTTCTGGGTCCTGTTCTACGGCGGCGCCACGTACGTCAACGCCGGCTTCATGCGCGAGCAGGTCTGCAAGTACATGTGCCCGTACGCGCGGTTCCAGAGCGCGATGTTCGACAACGACACGCTGATCGTCACCTACGACCAGTCCCGTGGCGAGCCGCGCGGTGCCAGGAAGAAAGGCAGCGACCACAAGGCGCGCGGGCTCGGCGACTGCGTCGACTGCACGATGTGCGTGCAGGTCTGCCCGACCGGCATCGACATCCGCAAGGGCCTGCAGTACGAGTGCATCGCCTGCGCGGCCTGCGTCGACGCCTGCGACGAGGTCATGGACAAGGTCGGCTACCCGCAGGGCCTGATCCGATACGACACGCACAACGGCCTGGAGGGCCGGCCGAGGCACGCCCTGCGACCGCGCACGATCGTCTACGGCTCCCTGCTCGTGCTGCTGGTCGCGGGCTTCGGCGTGTCGCTCATGCACCGGAACGTGGTCGGCGTGGACGTGCTGCGCGACCGCAATGCCCTGTTCCGCGAGCGCGCCGACGGACTGATCGAGAACGTGTACAACGTCAAGATCCTGAACAAGGACGGCGAGGCGCACGAGTTCACGATTGCGGCGGGCGGCCTGCCTGGCCTGCATGTGGACTACGGTGCGCGAACCGTCGCCGTGGGACCCGGCGCGGTCCGCAGCGTGCCTGTGAAGGTGCGCGTGCCGCGCGGGGAGCTGCGTGGCGGCGCCGACATCCAGCTGACCATCCGCACGGCAGACACTCGCGCGCTGCAGGCGACCGGCAAGGCGCGCTTTCTCGCGCCGACCAACTGATCCCGCAGGAGCCTCGATGAGCACCGACACCCCTCGTCCCTGGTACCGCCAGGCCTGGCCGTGGCTGCTGGTCATCCCGCCGGCAGGCGCCGTGATCGGCGGGGCGATCACCTTGTATCTCGCGATCTCGCGACCGGACACGCTCGTGCGCACGGACTGCCATCGTGACGGCGCCATCACGGTCTGCGGCGAGGTCGCACCGCGCACTCCATGATCGCCGCCCCGGGCTCAGCTTGCTTTCATTGCGGCGAGCCCATCCCGGCGGGCGTGCGCATCCACGCGCGCATCGACGCAGACGAGCGGGCCGTCTGCTGTCACGGCTGCCAGGCCGTCGCGGAATTCATCACCGGCGCCGGGCTCGACGAGTACTACGCGTACCGGGACCAGGCCGCGGCGCGCGCCGACGAACCGCCGCGGCCCGACCGCTGGGCGGCCTACGACCGCGCCGACCTCGTCGAACGACTGACGCGACCGGAGCCGGACGGTGCGCGCTCGATCACCGTGCTGCTCGAAGGCCTGCGCTGCTCGGCCTGCAGCTGGCTCGCCGACAAGGCGCTGCACCTGCAGCGCGGCGTGCTCGACGTGAGCGTCAACCCGGCCACGGCGCGGGCACGCATGGTGTGGGACCCGGGCCAGGTGAAACTCGGCGACCTGCTGCGCGTGCTCGAGCACGTCGGGTTGCGCCCGCATCCGCTCGCGGGCGAGCCGGCCGAGCAACTCGCACTGCTCGAGCGCCGCTCGGCGCTCAAGCGGCTCGCCGTGGCTGGATTCGGCATGATGCAGGTGATGATGTTCGCGCTGCCGCTGTACGTGGGTGGCGTCGAGCAGGGCATGCACGAGTTCTTCCGGCTCGTCAGCATGCTGATCTGCGTGCCGGTCGCGATGTACTCCGGCTGGCCGTTCTACGTCGGCGCGTGGCACGCGCTTCGTGCCCGGACGGTCAGCATGGACGTCCCCGTGACGCTCGGCATCCTCGCCGCGTTCGGTGCGAGCGTGTCGAACGCCCTCACCGGTCACGGCGAGGTCTACTTCGACTCGGTCACGATGTTCGTGTTTTTCCTCGCGGTCGGCCGCTACGTCGAGATGGTCGCGCGCCACCGCGCCGGCAGTGTCGCGGACGCGCTCGCCCGGCTCGCACCGGTGACCGCGCGTCGCGTGCGCGACGGTCTAGTCGAGGACGTGCAGGCGATCGAACTGCGGCCGGGAGACGACCTGCTCGTGCGCAGCGGCGAAGTGTTCGCCGCGGACGGGGTCGTCGCGGAGGACGTCGACGCACGCGTGGACGAGTCGATGCTGACCGGCGAGTCCACCGCGATCGCCAAGACACGCGGGTCGAGCGTGCACGCGGGCACGCAGAACCTCGGCGCGCCGCTGCGCGTGCGTGTGACTGCCGTCGCAGAGGCCACGGTGCTGTCCGGCATCGTGGCGCTGCTCGAGCGCGCGCAGGCCGAGCGACCCCGCCTCGCCAGGGCCGCAGACCGCGCGGCGGGCTGGTTCCTGAGCCGCATCCTGATCGGCGCAGCCGTGGTGTTCGCGGCCTGGTGGTTCGTCGATCCGGCGAAGGCATTCCCGGCGACGCTCGCGGTGCTGGTCGTGACGTGCCCGTGCGCGCTGTCGCTCGCGACGCCGGCCGTGCTGGCGGCGGCCACCGCCGACCTCGCGCGGCGCGGGGTGCTGGTCGCGCACGCGGACGCGTTCGAGGTGCTCGCCAAGGCAACGCACGTGCTCTGGGACAAGACCGGCACGCTGACGCACGGCCTCGTGCGCGTCGAGGAAATACGGCCGTTGCGCGAGATGTCTGCGGAGACCTGCTTCACGCTCGCCGTGGCGCTCGAGCGCCGCTCCGAGCATCCGATCGCCAGGGCGTTCGTCGCAGGTGCCATCGACCCGGTCGCCGCGACCGACGTCCGCGTCGACGCCGGGCGAGGCATCGAAGGCACCGTCGAAAGTGCACGCCTGCGCGTCGGCACGCGTGAGTACGCGGCGGGACTCGCCAACGCGGAGGTCGCAGGGCAAACGGTCGACGACGTCGGCAGCTGGGTCTACCTCGGCGA
>JAJTCR010000247.1 GCA_021325695.1 Steroidobacteraceae bacterium
GTTGCGATCGCGCTGCGCAACCGCTGGCGGCGCATGCAGGTCGGCGAGCCGCTGCGCGCGGAGATCACGCCGAAGAACATCCTGATGATCGGCCCGACCGGCGTCGGCAAGACCGAGATCGCGCGACGTCTCGCGCGTCTCGCGAACGCCCCGTTCATCAAGGTCGAGGCGACGAAGTTCACCGAGGTCGGTTACGTCGGTCGCGAGGTCGACTCGATCATCAAGGACCTCGTCGACATCGCGGTCAAGATGACGCGCGAGCAGCAGGTGGAAAAGGTCCGCCACCGTGCGATGGACGCGGCCGAGGAGCGCATCCTCGACGAGCTGCTGCCGCGGCCGCGCTCGACCGACCCGACGCTCGGCTTCGGCTTGCGGACCGAGGAACCTGCCCCGCCGCCGAAGGACAACGATACGCGGCAGCGGTTTCGAAAGATGCTGCGCGAAGGCCAGCTCGACGACCGCGAGGTCGAGATCGAGTTGCGCGCGGTCCCGCCGAGCGTCGAGATCATGGCCCCGCCCGGCATGGAGGAACTGACGCAGCAGCTGCAGGGCATGTTCTCGAGCCTCGGCGGCGCGCGCACCCGATCGCGCCGGCTCAAGGTCAAGGAAGCGTTCAAGCTGTTGACCGAGGAAGAGGCCGCGAAGCTCGTCAACGAGGAGGAGCTCAAGTCGCAGGCGCTGCTCAACGCCGAGCAGAACGGCATCGTCTTCCTGGACGAAATCGACAAGATCGCGCGCCAGCAGGGCTCCGTGTCCGGCGTCGACGTCTCGCGCGAAGGGGTCCAGCGCGACCTTCTGCCGCTCGTCGAGGGCAGCACGGTCAACACCAAGTACGGCATGGTGAAGACGGACCACATCCTGTTCATCGCGTCGGGCGCGTTCCACATGTCGAAGCCGTCGGACCTGATCCCGGAGCTGCAGGGACGGCTGCCGATCCGCGTCGAGCTCGAGGCGCTCAAGGTCGAGGACTTCGTGCGGATCCTGACGGAGCCCGACGCCTCGCTCTGCACCCAGTACGCGGCGCTGCTCGATACGGAGGGCGTGAAGCTCCGCTTCGACCCGGGCGGAGTGCGCCGCCTCGCCGAGGTGGCCTTCGACGTGAACCAGCGCACCGAGAACATCGGCGCACGCCGCCTGCACACCGTCATGGAACGGCTGCTGGAGTCGATCAGCTACGAGGCCTCGGACCGTTCCGGCACCGAGCTCGTCGTCGATCACGCGTACGTGGACGCGAGCCTCGGCGAGCTCGCCAAGGACGAGGACCTCGCGAGGTACATCCTGTGACGGCGACGGCGGGGGCGGCGTACTGGGCCGAGCGCAAACCGCTCGAGATCAAGCTGCGGCGGCAGTCGCGCGTGCTCGAGATCGCGTTCGACGACGGACAGCGGTTCGAGCTTTCGTTCGAATACCTGCGCGTGTACTCGCCGTCCGCGGAGGTCAAGGGCCACGGTCCCGGGCAGGAAACGCTGCAGCTCGGCAAGCACGACGTGCAGATCGTGTCGATCGACCGGGTCGGCAACTACGCCGTGCGGCTGGTCTTCGACGATGGTCACGATTCCGGACTGTACGCGTGGGGCTACCTGTACGAGCTCGGGGCGACGTACCCGGACCGGTGGCAACACTACCTCGAGCGCGTGGCGAAGCTCGGGCTGCCGTACCCCACGCCCGTGCGCGGTAAACCGATCCGTTGACCGCGTCCGTTCACGCCACGGGACAGGACTGGTGAGGGCGGATCTGGTCTGAACGGACGTCCGCGGTTGCCGCAGCGGCGGTCCCTGCGAACCGCGTAGAATGGCCGTTCGCATGAACGAGTCCACATCCCGCAAGACCGCCGGCACTCCGTCCGGCACCTCGTCGTCCGTCGACTTCGGTTACGAACAGGTTCCGGCGCACGAAAAGGCACGGCGCGTGCGCGAGGTGTTCGATTCCGTCGCCGACAAGTACGACATCATGAACGACCTGATGTCGGCCGGCGTGCATCGACTCTGGAAGCGCTACGCACTCGGCCAGACCGGCCTGCGACCGGGCCACTGGGCCCTCGACGTCGCGGGCGGCACCGGCGACCTCGCCGCCGGCATGGCCGAACAGGTCGGTGACGCCGGGCTCGTCGTGCTGTCCGACATCAACGCGGCGATGCTCGAGGTGGGGCGCGACCGGCTGCTCGACCGCGGCCTGCTCCGCAACGTGCGTTTCTCCCTCGCGAACGCCGAGTGCCTGCCCTTTGCCGACGACACTTTCGACTGCGTCACGATCGGCTTCGGGCTCCGCAACGTGACCGACAAGGCCGCCGCGCTCGCATCGATGCGGCGGGTGCTCAAGCCGGGCGGGCGCGTGCTGATCCTCGAGTTCTCGAAGCCGACGTTCCCGGGGCTCAAGCCCGTCTACGATTTGTATTCGTTCAACGTGCTGCCGTGGCTCGGCGCGCGCATCGCGCGCGACGCCCAGAGCTACCAGTACCTCGCTGAGTCGATCCGTCGTTTCCCCGACCAGCAGACGCTGCTCGGACTGATGCGCGAGGCCGGTCTCGAGGACTGTCGCCACGAGAACCTGAGCGGTGGCATCGTTGCGCTGCACAGGGGATTCAAGTATTGAGCGCAAACCCGCTCACTGCGCTGCTCGATCAGCTTGCGACGGTGCTGAACCGCAACGTCGCGCAGTCGCAGCGCACCTCGACGCTGGTGACGCAGCTCGAGGGGCGCGTGCTCGCGCTGGCGCTCGAGGGCACGCCCATCACGCTGTTCTTCAAGGTCAGCTCCGGCCGGGTCACCATCGACTCGCGCCACGAAGGCACGACCGACGCGCGCCTGGCCGGCACGCCGGCACGCCGCTCGGCCTGCTTTCGCGGGCCGGGGCCGGCGCGGCAGACCGCCTGCGCAGTGCCGGCAGCCGGATCGAGGGCGACGCCGAGGTCGCACAGCGGTTCCAGAACCTGCTGCAGCAGGCGCAGCCGGACTTCGAGGAAGAACTGTCGCGCGTGATCGGCGACGTCGCCGCGCACCAGGTCGCGAACGTCGCGCGCGGTTTCCTGGCCTGGGGCCGCAAGGCTGCCGACGCGTTCTCCCAGAACGTGGCCGAGTACCTGCAGGAGGAAGGCCGCGACGTGCCGACGCGCACCGAGCTCGAGGAGTTCCTCGAGTCGGTCGATCACCTGCGCGAGGCCACCGACCGGCTCGAGGCACGCCTGGCGCGGCTCGAGTCGCGACGCCCCTCAGCCACGAAATAGCACATGCGCGACGCGCCCGTCGTTCCCTAGTCACTGATCACTAGTCACTTCCCCCATGCGCTTCCGCGTCGCGACCCGGCTCCTCGACATCCAGCGCGTGCTCGTGCGGCACGGCCTCGACGAGTTCATCCTCGCGACGCATTTGTTCCGCCCATTGAGGTTCGCGTTCTACCTGTCGCCCGCAACCTGGTTCGAGCGCAAGAAGGGCGGCCCACGCGCCGAGCGGATCCGGCTCGCGCTCGAGGAACTCGGTCCGATCTTCGTGAAGTTCGGCCAGGCGCTGTCGACCCGGCGCGACCTGCTGCCGCCCGACATCGCGGACGAGCTCGCGAAACTGCAGGACCGCGTGCCCCCGTTCCCGAGCGCTGACGCAAAGGCGATCGTCGCACGCGCCTACGGCCAGCCGGCCGAGGAGGTCTTCGAGCGGTTCGACGACGTGCCACTTGCCGCCGCGTCGATCGCGCAGGTGCACACCGCCCGGCTGCGGTCGGGAGAGGAGGTCGTCGTCAAGGTCGTCCGACCGCACGTACGCGAAAGGATCGAACGCGACCTGGAAGTCATGTACGTGCTCGCGCAGCTCGCGCGGGACTATTCGAAGGAAGGCCATCGGCTGCGCCCGCTCGAGGTCGTGGCCGAGTACGAACGCACGATCATCGACGAGCTGGACCTGATGCGCGAGGCGGCGAATGCGGCGCAGCTGAAGCGCAATTTCACGGGGTCGAACCTGCTCTACGTGCCGCAGGTGCACTGGGATTACTGCCGGCCGGACGTGATGGTCATGGAGCGCATCCACGGCGTGCTCGTCAACGACATGGATGAACTGCACCGGCGCAACGTCAACATCCGCGTACTGGCGGAGAACGGTGTCGAGATCTTCTTCACGCAGGTGTTCCGGCACAACTTCTTCCACGCCGACATGCACCCTGGCAACATCTTCGTGCAGGTGCAGGACCCGGAACGCCCGGTCTATGCCGCGGTCGACTTCGGCATCGTCGGTACGCTCGACGCGCGCGACCAGCATTACCTGGCCGAGAACTTCCTGGCGTTTTTCGACCGCGACTACAACCGCGTGGCGCGACTGCACGTCGACTCCGGCTGGGTCCCACCCGAGACCCGGGTCGACGAACTGGAAGGCGCCGTGCGCACGGTCTGCGAACCGATCTTCAACAAGCCGCTCGAGGAGATCTCGTTCGCGACGGTGCTGATGCGCCTGTTCGAGATTGCACGTCGGTTCGACATGCGCATCCAGCCGCAATTGCTGCTGCTGCAGAAGACCATGCTGCAGATCGAGGGGCTCGGCCGCCAGCTCTATCCCCAGCTCGACCTGTGGAAGACCGCGCAGCCGATCCTGCAGGACTGGGCGTCCGAGCGTTTCAGCGGCCGCAGCTTCGCCGAGCAGTTCCGGCGCCAGTTGCCGGACATCAACGAGGCGGTGCGCACGCTGCCGCAGTTGCTGCAGCAGTTCATCCAGAAAGCCGGCGAAGGCACGCTGCGGATCCGGATGGACCAGACGCCCTACGAGGATCTGCGTCGCGAGATTCGCGAGAGCGCCCGCCGTCGCGACCAGACCATCATCGGCGCGGCCGTGCTGCTGGCCGGCATCGTGTGGCTGGCGCTGCGCGTCGACTGGCTGCCCGGACTGGCGCTGACTGCGGCGGGGCTGCTGACGGTCCTGCTGGCGCGCCGCTGACGCCAGTGGCTGGTGGCCAGTGGCTGGTGGCTAGTAAAACGACAGCGCCGCAGGCGCTCTGACTAACCGCTAGCCACTAGACACTAGACACTTTCTTCTCCACTTCCACCCACGTCGCCTTCGCGCGCGCGCAGAGTTCTCCGTCCTCGTCGAAGATCGCGGTGCCGGAGTAGTGCTTGCGGCCGTCGACGCCGATCGCCCAGCCGATCACCGTGCAGGCTTCGCCCACGTGCACTCGCCGGTCGACGTGCGCCTGCATCTCGCCGAGCAGCATCATGCGCGGACGGTCCTCGACGAGCGCGAAATAACCGGGGCAGTCGAGCGCGGCCCAATGGAACTCGACCGCAACCTTGCCGTCGCCGCCGTCGAGGTCGTCGGCGGGCAACCATGGCGCCGCGACGATGCCGGAATCGAGCATGCCGGGGAAGATCCGCAACCCGTCGCCGCGCCGACGGTGCGGACCGCAGACGAAGCAGTCGGGGAACGTGTGCGTCTTGAACCCAGCGTAATGCTGTGACGCCCAAACGGCCTGGACGTATGGCGGTGCGGCAGGCACCTCGAGCTGCAGTTGCGACGGCACGGCCGAGGCGACCGGGCGTTCGCCGTCGCGCAGGACGTACCCGCCGTCGCGCTCGCCCGGCGCGACCGCGAGCGGCCGATCGAGCGGTGGGGGCGCGAGCAACCGCACGCGCAGGGCCTCGCCCGCCGCGACGGCAAACGCGCCGCAAACGTAGCCGCCGTTGCCCGAGTCGGACGGGCCGTTGTAGCGGCGCGCGATCGTCAACGTCGTCGGGCCGTTGCCGCCGTTCGTCGTCGTCATGGGCCGTCCCCGGCCGACGCCCCGGCGGGATCGTCCGCGCAGCGCCAGCAGCTGTCGAACTGGCCCTCGACGAGTTCACCGCAACGCTCGCAGCGCCAGTCCGGGCCGCACGGCAGCTCTGCTCGACGGGTGGCGTCGATCAGACCCCGCGCGAGCAGCGCGTCGCCGTTGCGGACGACCCAGAGCTCCGGCCAGCACTCGATGAACGGAATCTCGCCGATGGCGCCGGCGAGGCCTTCGTTGCGCACGAAGCAGCGAATCCCGGCGCCCTCGAGCACGTTGCGCAGGTGCGCGACTTCGAACAGTGACTCGGCGGTGTGAACCTTGCGCACGCTTGCGTCCTGGTGCTGGGTGACCCGTGGTTGCGGCCGGGTCCTTTTCGCCGCGCAACGCGTCCGGCTAGCATGGCGGAATGGCCGCACCCTCCGCCGCTACCTTACTGTCCCGTCGCTTTCCAGCAAAGCGGGCGTTCATCACCGGCGCTGCGAGCGGACTGGGGCTCGCCATGGCGAACCTGCTGGCGCGCCACGGCTGGTCGCTCGGGCTGTTCGACCTGGCCGCGCCGGACCTCGAGCACGCAGTCGCGCACCTGCGACAATCCGGGGCCCGCGACGCGATGGGGTTTCACGGGGACGTGGCATCGCCTTCGGTCGTGGCCGAAGCGATCGCAGCCTTCGCCGGCGCCCAGGACGGTCTCGACGTGCTGGTCAACAACGCCGGAGTCGCCGTCGCCGGCGCCGTCGAGGTGACGCCGGTCGAGGATTGGCGCTGGATCGTCGACATCAACCTGCTCGGCGTGGTCTGGGGGTGCCGGGCAGCGCTGCCGGTGCTGAAGCGTCAGGGCGCCGGCCTGGTGCTCAACGTGGCGAGTTCCGCCGGGTTCGCCGCGGCACCCCAGATGGCCGCCTATAACGTGACCAAGGCGGGCGTGATCGCCTTGAGCGAGACGCTCGTGGCCGAGCTGGCCGGAAGTGGGCTGCAGGTGTCGGTCGCGATGCCCGGGTTCTTCTGCGCGCGCCCGCCGAGGAGAACCGGCTGGCGCACCAGCTGATGGACCATTCGGGTCACGACCCGGACGAAGCCGCCGCGGCGCTGCTCGCCGCCGCCGCGCAGGGCGAGACCTATATCGTCTGGCCGCGGGAATACCGCCTGGCCTGGCGCCTCAAGCGCTGGTTCCCGCGCTGGTTCCTCAGGCGAGTGCAGGCTTTCCGCGACGCCCAGGTACGACAGGCGGGTCGATCGCCAGGATGAAGCGCGTGTAGATCTCGGGCAGTCGGTCGAGCACCGTCTCCTTGCCGAGCATGTCGCCCTGGACGATCGCCGCGCGCAGCACGGACAGCGACAGGGCCTCCATCGCCTCGGTCGCGATCGGCGCGTAACTCAGGTGCCACGGCTCGACGCCCGCGCCGCCGCGGTCCGACCCGTACGGCCGAAAAAAGCCGAAACGTCCCATGTGGCGGTCGAGCCAGGCCGTCAGCCTCGCGAAGACGCCATCCCGGCCGTACTCGGACGGCAGCAGCTGCACCTGGTATCCCGCGGGCATGGCCGAGGCATCGACGACGTCCACGTCGGTGCCCCAGTGGTGCCGGCTGCCGCCGGGGATCGCCGACCAGGCAAGGATCGCGTCGACGAGCTGCGGGCCGGACAGCCGGGCGTGGTCGAGTAGACGCCCGTCCCGTGCGTACAGGGGCCGCTCCCCGCGCCACTTGCGGTTCCAGAGCGTGAGCTGGCGGTCGTAGTCGCGGTAACTCGAGATTGCCTGCAGGTCGATGCCGTCGCGCCGGGCCGCGTCGCGCATCCCCAGGAACGAGGTCACCACCTCGAAATGCAGCGAGCACGGAGGCTCGTCGATGTGAATGATGTGCGACCGCGCACGCCCGGTCAGTTCGAGGGGGTTCATCCGGCCGATGTCTCTTAATCGAGTGTCGGAATAGTTTGCATTGCAGCATCGCAGCGAACCGCAGTGCGCCGCGCCAGTCCAGAGGGATATGATGCCGCGCAGGTCGAGGCCGCGCATACATTAGAAGTCGAACCGGCGGCGGCACGCGGTTCTCATCACGCACTCACGCTCACGACCGAGGGCACACCGAGCACAACACGCGCATGATCGGCAGGGGGCTCAAACTGCGTTACGTCCTGGCGGTGGTCGCGACCGGCGTCGTGCTGACGGCCGTGGTCGCGACCAGTTCGGCGCTGGCGACGCGTCACCAGGCAACGCACCTGCGCGCGGTCATGGACGAGCTTGCCGCGGTCGACGATCGCGCCAGCGATGCGCGCGTCGCGGAGTTGCGCGCACGCGTCGATCACCTGGTCGAGAGCAGCGACGGCCGTCACGTGGGACTCGTCGTCGCGATCGGATTGCTGCTGACCGCGCTCGCGGGAGGGGTCGCCGCCGCACTGCTGACGCGCATCGATCGCGCGCTGCACGAGCTGATGAACAACGCACAACTGATCGGCCGGGGCCGCTACCTGGACCCCGTGCCCGTCAGCGGCGTGGCCGAGGTCGCCTCGCTCGAGAGCTCGCTCGAGCAGATGCGGCAGGCACTCGCGAGCACGACGATTTCACGCGACTACCTCGACGACGTGCTGAACGGGATGAGCGACGCCGTGCTGGTCACGTCGCCCGACGGGCGCATCCGCACTGCCAACGACGCGGCGTCGCGGTTGTTCGGCGTCGAGGGACTGCCAGGCACGATGTTTGCCGATCTCGTCGCGCCCGAGCACCGGCCGACGTTCGACTTCGCGAAACTCGCGAGCGAGCCCGGCGAGACCGTGATCCGGACCGGTCGCGGACAGACGATCCCGGTGTCCGTCAACATTTCGCCGCTCGGGCACGGCGATGCCGCGTCGAGCCGCGGCAGCATCGTCGTGCTGCGCGACATCACCGACCGCAAGCGCGCCGAACGTCGCATCCGCTACCTGGCCCGGTTCGACACGCTGACCAAGATGCC
>JAJTCR010000248.1 GCA_021325695.1 Steroidobacteraceae bacterium
TCGCGGCCGATCCTGCGCCGGTGCCGGCGGCGGCCATCCCGGGCGGGTGGCGCGGCGTGGCGTACTGGCGGTTGCACGGTTCCCCGCGCAAGTACTGGTCGGTCTACGACACCGAGCGCCTGCGACGCTGGGCTTCAGGGGTGCTCGCGTTGCCGCGTCGCACCCACGCCTGGTGCGTGTTCGACAACACCGCCGGAGGCGGAGCCGTGCGCAACGCCCTCGAATTCGCGGCGCTCGTTGGTGGACCGCACGGCAGAGACCTCGCGGCAGTCCACGATCGACCCCAACGACGCCCGCGCGCAGGATGATCCACGGGCTCGCGGATCCGCAGGGAGCATCACCGTCGATGAACGCCGCACTTCAGCGCATGACGCCGTCCGAAGCACTGGTCGAAACCATGGTGGCCAATGGCGTCCGGCACGTCTTCGGCATCGTCGGGTCCGCGTACATGGACGCGCTCGACCTGTTCCCGGCGGCCGGCATTCGCTTCGTGCCGGTCGCGCACGAGCAGGGCGCGGCTCACATGGCCGACGGTTACGCGCGCGCCTCGGGCCGGCACGGCGTCTGCATCGCACAGAACGGTCCCGGCGTCACCAACTTCGTGACGGCGATCGCGGCGGCCTACTGGGCGCATTCGCCGGTCGTGTTCATCACGCCCGAGACGGGGTCGATGACCATGGGCCTCGGCGGATTCCAGGAAACCGAACAGTTGCCGATCTTTTCGAAGATCACGAAATTCCAGGGCCACGTGAACAACCCGCAGCGCATGGCCGAGCTCGCCGGTCGCTGCTTCGACCGCGCCATGCTCGACATGGGGCCCGCGCAACTCAACGTGCCGCGCGATCATTTCTACGGGGAATGCGTCGCCACGGTGCGGTCGCCGATGCGGTTCGGCCGCGGTGCCGGGGATGCCGCGGGGCTCGACGAAGCCGCCACGCTGCTCGCGGGCGCTTCATTCCCGGTGATCATCGTCGGCGGGGGTGTGATCCTGGCGGAGGGCTCGACCGAAGCCGTGGCGCTCGCCGAACGACTGCACGCGCCGGTCTGCAACAGTTACCTGCACAACGATTCGTTCCCGGCCTCCCACCCGCTCTGGTGCGGGCCGCTCGGCTACCAGGGCTCGAAGGCCGCCATGCGACTGATCGCGGAGGCCGACGTCGTGCTCGCGCTCGGCACGCGGCTCGGGCCATTCGGGACGTTGCCGCAGCACGGCCTCGACTATTGGCCGACCGCAGCGAAGATCGTCCAGGTCGACGCCGACGCGAAAGTGCTGGGCCTGGTGAAACCGATCTCGGTCGGCATTCACGGCGACGCGAAGGCCACCGCCGTCGCGTTGATGGAGCGCCTGCGCGGGCGCGAACTCGCCTGCAGCGCCAATCGGGCGGAGCGTGCGCGCCGCATCGCCCGCGAGAAGGAAGCGTGGGAACGGGAACTCACCGAGTGGACCCACGAGCGCGACCCGTTCTCGCTCGAAGTCGCGCGCAGCTCCGGCTTCATGCATCCACGCCAGCTGCTCCGCGAACTCGAGCTCGCGATGCCACCCGACGCGATGGTGTCCACCGACATCGGCAACATCTGCTCGGTCGCGAACTCCTACCTGCGCTTCGAGCGGCCTCGCTCGATGTTCGCCGCCATGAGCTTCGGCAACTGTGGCTACGCGTTTCCGGTGGCCTGCGGCGCCAAGGTCGCCTCGCCCGAGCGACCGGCGGTCGCGTACGTCGGCGACGGCGCGTGGGGCATCAGCCTGAACGAGCTGTTGACATGTGCGCGCGAGAACATCGGCGTGACGGTGGTCGTGTTCAACAACGGCCAGTGGGGCGCCGAGAAGAAGAATCACGTCGACTTCTATTCACGACGCTTTCTCGGCGTAAACCTCGCGAACCCCAGCTGGGCCAAGGTTGCGCAGGCGTTCGGTTGTGCCGGCGTCACGGTCGATGCGCTGGCCGACGTCGGGCCAGCGCTGCGGGAAGCTGCGAACGCACAGGCCGACGGCACCTGTACCGTGCTCGAGGTGATGGTGACGCAGGAACTTGGCGACCCGTTCCGACGCGACGCACTGTCGAAGCCGGTGCGCTACCTCGACAAATACCAGGCGTACACCTAGGCCCTCGACGCCGTCATCGACGCGCGCGCGTTGCGCGTCGAGGGCGTCCGGCGCCGCGACCGGTCTTGCCGGCTGCGTCGAAGTACGGTGCAAGGTAGCCGCACACGAGCACCTTGGCCTGCTCGAGGATGCGATCGTCCCTGCCACCCGATTCGATCGACCACAGGTCCAGCACCGCCGTGAGCGCCTCGATCGTGCACCGCGCGATCAGCAATGCCTTGTCGGGCCGGAGTCCCGCGTCCACCAGCTCCCGCGAAAGCGTGCCGGCGATCTCGACGGATTGCTGGCGATCGTGCTCGAGCAGGTCGGGCGAGGAGCGCATCGCGAGCCGCAGCGCCGTGGCGCCGCCAGCACGCCGTCGCGCCTCGGCGACTGCCTGCACGCCGTTCGCGATCATCCGGCGCCAGTCGGGCGAGTGCGCCAGGCCGCTGATCATCTGCTTGCCGATCTCGACGCGAGTCTCGTTCTGCCGCTTGAACAGCGCGAGCAGCACGGCCTGCTTGTTGGGGAAATACTGGTAGAGCGTCGCGACGTTGACGTCGGCCGTCCGCGATATCAGGTTGGTCGTGAGCGCCTCGGTGCCGACCTTGTCGAGCAATTCGGCCGTCGCATCGAGGATGCGCTCGAACGTCGCCTGCCCGCGCGCCTGCATCGGCGTGCGGCGCAAGTCGAGCTCGGCGCCCTTGGTCCGACGCGGCACGCGCGTCGACGACCGCATCCGCACCCCTCGATTCATCTGCCTGCGCGCCTGCTTGCTCGAACTGGCTGCCATCATTCCGCTCCGTAAAACCAGGTAGTGCTCCGGGTCGCGCCAGTATCGCCCTCGGCGCGGGTCCGCGTCAGGTACAAGTGTCCTACAAATCTGAGTAGAACTTGGATTGTGTCGATCGGGCGAGGCGATCAGTGGTCGTCACGAACCACGTGGAGCGAGCGCGAGCTTGGGTCATCTCAAGGTGCCGTGACCGTGCCGCTGCGCTGCGTTGGTATACTCGCGCTTTTGCGCGATTCGCGAGCCTCCCATGCCCAAAGCGGCCGTCCCGGTCCCCCGCACCTTCCAGGACCTGATCCTCGCGTTGCAGCGTTACTGGGCCGAACGTGGCTGCGTGCTCGTGCAGCCGTACGACATGGAAGTCGGCGCGGGCACGTTCCACACCGCGACGTTCCTGCGAGCAGTCGGGCCCGAGCGCTGGAGTGCCGCCTACGTGCAGCCCTCGCGTCGCCCGGCCGATGGCCGCTATGGCGAAAACCCATTCCGGCTGCAGCACTATTATCAATACCAGGTCGTCATCAAGCCCTCGCCCGACGACTTCATCGACCTGTACCTGGGCTCGTTGCGCGCCGTGGGCATCGACCCGCTCGTGCACGACATCCGTTTCGTCGAAGACAACTGGGAATCGCCGACGCTGGGAGCCTGGGGCCTGGGCTGGGAGGTCTGGCTCAACGGCATGGAGATCACGCAATTCACGTACTTCCAGCAGGTGGGCGGGCTGGACTGCAGGCCCGTGATGGGCGAGATCACCTACGGCCTCGAGCGACTCGCGATGTACCTGCAGGGCGTCGAAAGCGTGTTCGACCTGGTCTGGACCGACGGGCCGCTCGGGCGCGTCACCTACGGCGACGTCTATCACCAGAACGAAGTCGAACAATCGAAGTACAACTTCGAGCTGGCCGACGTCGACGAGCTGTTTCGCCAGTTCGACGCGCACGAGCGCGAATGCCTGGCGCTCCTCGCGGCCAGGCTCGCACTGCCGGCGTACGAGCGCATGCTCAAGACCTCGCACACCTTCAACCTGCTCGATGCACGCAAGGCGATCTCCGTGACCGAGCGCCAGCGCTACATCCTGCGCGTGCGCACGCTGGCCCGTGGCGTGGCCGAGGCCTACTACGCGAG
>JAJTCR010000249.1 GCA_021325695.1 Steroidobacteraceae bacterium
GCGAGCGCCGTCTGCATTACCTTGGTCGCGACGCGGCCCGCAAACTCGTCCTGGTAGAAGCTCATGCTCTGGCCCAGCATGAGCCGGTGGAAGTTCCACCGCAGCCGCATCGGGAAATTCGCGAACAGCACCTGGTACTTGATCAGCGAGAACGCCCAGACCACTAGCGGACTCGCTGCGATGATCGCGCCGAGCAGCAGCAGGCTGTCGCGCTCCTGCGTCCAGAGCTGCGCCGGCTCGACCTCGGCCAGCCAGTCGACCACGCGACCGAGCATCGCGAACAGCAACGCTTCGAACGCCGCGATGATCGCGCCGCAGAACGTCATGCCGAAGATCCAGGGGCGCATGCCCCGCGTGCAGTCCCACAGGAACGCGAAAAACGCGCGCGGCGGCGTCGCGGGCCTCGCGTCGGGATAGGTCTGGACCAGGCTTTCGAACTTGCGGAACACGCGGCGCACCCTCGCCGATCACCTTAGCACGGACGCCGCGGGGGACAGTATTGCCAGGACCTGCTGACACGCATCGTCATGGGCTGCGACGATCCGCCTTGCCGCAGGCGATCGAAGCGGCACGCGGCCCATGACAATGCGTGTTGGCAGGCCCTAGACTCGCCGTGCCCCACGGTTCATCGACGGCCGGTTCGAATGCATGCGGACGCGCTGAGAAGGATTTTGCTCGTCAGGTCGGTCGAGGACCAGGACGCCGACGGCGCGGTGCTCACGCTCGCGGAGCGCGACGCGGCGACGCGGGACGCATTGCGCGCCGATCCGGCCGGCGAAGGCGCCAACTCGACCGCCGAACGCGAAGCGCGCACCTGGCGAGTCCTCGACCGCCGGGCGCGCGAACTCTACGGCCGGCTGGTGCAGCGTCACCCGGTCATTGCGCGCACGGTGATGCTCGAGTCGCGTGCGTCGCAGGCGGCGCTGCTCGTGTTGCTGGTCGCGTTCGCGTTCGGGCTCGTGCTGTCGGTGATCGACAGCCGCGTCCGGATCGAGATCGTGGCGTTCCCGCTGCTCGGCCTCGTGCTCTGGAACGTCGCGGTGTACGTGCTGCTCGCACTCGCGACGTTGCGACGTGCGCGACCGCGCGCGCCCGGCGACGCGGCCGGCTGGGCGGCGTGGCCGTTGCGCTGGGGCTGGCGTCGTGCCGCCGGCCTGGTGCGGCAAGCGTCGTTCTACCACCGGCCGCTGGCAGCCGCGCTGCGGCGGTTCTCGGAAGACTGGTGGCCGATCGCGCAACCGCTGCTCGCGCTGCAGGGCAAGCGCGTGTTCCACCTCGCGGCCGCTGCAGTTGCGTTCGGACTGGTCGCGGGCCTGTACGTGCGCGGCATCGCGCTCGAATACCGCGCGGGCTGGGAAAGCACGTTCCTCACGCCGACGCAGGTGCGGGGGGTGCTGAACGTGCTCTATGCGCCCGCGTCCGCGCTCACGGGAATCTTGCTGCCGACCGACGCCGCCGCGATCGAGGCATTGCGCTGGCGTGGTGGCAGCGGTGGCGGTCCGGCCGCAGGATGGATCCACCTGATCGCCGCCACGGCGCTGTTGTTCGTGGTCGTGCCACGCCTGCTGCTCGCGGCATGGAGCTCGCTTGCGTTGCTGCGCGCCTCGCGCGGCCTCGCTCCGCCGGAGTCACTGCTGCCCTACGCGCGCGCCGTGCTCGGCACGAGTGACGCCGCGCCCGCGCCGGTGTCGGCGCGCGTCACGCCCTATGCCTATCAACCCGCGACGGCGAGTCTCGCGGGGCTGAACACGCTGCTGCAGGTGGCCTACGGTGCCGGCGCACGCATGGAACTCGCGGAGGCCGTCGCGTACGGCAGTGAAAACGCGTTGCGCCTGCCTGCGGTGGACCAAGGTGGACTGGAGGTGGTGCTGTTCACCCTGGCCGCGACCCCCGAGCCGGAGAACCACGGCGCGATCCTGGTCGCGGCCCGCGATGCACTCACGCGGGCACGCTCGGTTGCCAGGCTGCTGGTCGTGGTCGACGAATCCCCATTCGTCGCCCACCTGCGCGACGACCCGTCGCTGGCTCCGAGGATCGAGGAGCGTCGCGTCGCGTGGCGTGAATTCGCCGCACGACACGCTTGTGAGCCCTGTATCGTCGACCTCGCCGTGCTCAACCGCGCGGAGCAGGTGTCGCCGGAACTCGCGTCGCGCCTGCGCGCGTCGGCCCGGACCGTGGCGGCATGAACGCCCCGGCCATCCAGGTCGCGCTGCTCTCGCACACCAACGCCGGCAAGACGACACTCGCACGCACGCTGTTGCGGCAGGACATCGGGGCCGTCATGGACCGCGCGCACGTCACCGAGACGGCCGAGTCGCACGTGCTGCTGCGCACGGAAGCGGGCGACGAACTCGTGCTCTGGGACACGCCCGGTTTCGGCGACAGCGTGCGCCTGGCGCGACGGCTCGAGCAGAGCGGACGGCCGATCGGGTGGTTCCTGTCGCAGGTGTGGGACCGCTTCGCGGACCGGCCGTTCTGGTGCAGCCAGCAGGCAATGCGCGCCGCGCGGGACGCCGCCGACGTCGTGCTTTACGTTGCCAATGCGACGGAGGACCCGGACGCGGCCGGATACGTGGCGCCCGAGCTGCGCATCCTCGAGTGGCTCGGCAAGCCCGCGCTCGTGCTGCTCAACCAGCTCGGGACGCGCGCCGACGCGACGCGCGAGGCGGACATCGCGCGGCGCTGGCAACGCATGCTGGAAGCGGCCGGTGTCCCCGGCCCGCGACGCGTCCTGCCGTTCGACGCGTTCGCGAGGTGCTGGTTGCAGGAGCACACGTTGCTGCAGGCACTCGGTGAGTGCCTGGCCGTGGAGCAGCAGCAGCCGTTCGCGCGCCTGCGGGCAGCCTGGGCGGCGCGCGACGAACAGGTGCTGCAGCAGAGTGCGATCGTCATCGCGCGACAGATGAGCACGGTGGCTGCCGACGCGGAGCGCGTCGGCGAGGTTACGCTGGCCGACAAGGCGCGCGGCTTGCTGCGCGGCGGTGGCGAACTCGACGCGGCGGAAGCGAGCGCGCAGCGCGCGCTGCTCGAACGGCTCGATGCCGCGGTCCGTGCGGGTACCGCAGAACTCGTCGCGCTGCACGGACTCACCGGTGGCGCGAGCGAGGAAATCCTCTCCACGCTGGGCCGGCAGTTCGCGACCGAGCGCGCCACCGACGCCGATCGTGTCGGGCTGATCGGCGGCATCGTCACCGGCGCGTTGAGCGGCCTCGCCGCGGACCTCGCGGCCGGCGGCCTCACGTTCGGCGCGGGCGCCGTGCTCGGCGGACTGGCCGGCGCGCTGGGTGCGCGCAAGCTCACGCAACTCTACAACGCCGAGCGCGGCATCCGCGGCAGCACGGTGCGCTGGTCCGACGAGTTCCTCGCCTCGCGGATCGAGGCCGCGATCGTGCGTTACCTCGCGGTCGCCCACTACGGCCGAGGGCGTGGCGAGTTCCGGACTGGCGAGCCCGACCCCCGCTGGCAGCAGGTGGCCGCCCAGGTGGTGTCGTCGCGACCTGCGGTGGTCGCGGAACTTCTCGCGCGCCTGCGCGCGGGCCCCGCCGACGCTGCCGCGCGATCCATGCATGAGCTGGTCTGGCAGGCGCTCGAGACGCTCTACCCCGAGGCGGCGGCCCGGTTCGCGTCGTCGAGGGAAGGTTCCACCGACGCGTAGGAAGGCCTGCACCGGTGCTTCGTGGCTCAATCCGGAAAAAAGGTGCGAATGACCGTCTCCCCCCTGCCGACGCCCGAACAACGCACCACCTCGCTGCTGCTGGCGATCCTCGCTTTCGCGGCCGTGATTTTTGGCGGCGGCGCGTGGCTCTACGAACGCGAGACGCGGCGCATACGCGCGCAGAAGATCGAGGAGATCGAGTCGATCGCGACGCTCAAGGTCGCCCAGATCGCGAGCTGGCGCGACGAGCGGCTCATGGACGCGAGGTTCGGCGCGCACGGTCCGTATTTCGTCCAGGCCATGGACCAGTGGACCCGCGGCACACTCGACGACACGGGC
>JAJTCR010000250.1 GCA_021325695.1 Steroidobacteraceae bacterium
CCCGCGGTCTCGCCCATGCACGCGCCGGCCGCGACCAGCCGGTCGTGCAGCGGTGAGCGGCGGGCACCGCGCGCAGTGCGGTACTGGTAATGGGGCCAGTGCATCGCGTAGAGCAGGCCGAGCGTCTCGACCGTGCGGTCCCGCAGGTACCGCCGATTGGCCTGGAACGGCATCACGCGGCGGATGTCGACGTCCGCGAGGTCCATGGGCGGGCGGCGGTGCACGATCCACGACGCGAGCACCTTGCCGGCGCCGCCGCTCGCGGCGATGCCGACCGAGTTGAAGCCGGTCGCGACGAAGAGGTCGCGCACTTCCGGCGTCTCGCCGACGTAATAGCGATCGTCGGGCGTGAAACTTTCAGGGCCGTTGAAGAACAGCTGGATGCCGGCGCGCCCGAGGACCGGAACGCGCCGGACGGCCGCCTCGAGGATCGGCTCGAAATGCCCGGGGTCCTCGGGCAGGCTGTCGAAACAGAAGTCGGGGGGAATGCCGTCCATCCCCCAAGGCTTGGCGACGGGTTCGAAGCAACCCATCAGCAGCTTGCCCGCGTCCTCCTTGTAGTAGGCGCATTCGTCCTGCACCCGCAGCACGGGCAGGTCGCGCGGCAGGTCGGCGATGGGCTCGGTGACGACGTAGAAGTGTTCGGCCGCGTGCAGCGGCACGGCAGCCCCGGCCGCCGCTGCGAGGCCGTGCGACCACATCCCGCCGCAGAGCACGATGGTGTCGGCCGCCACGAAGCCGTTCGAGGTCTCGACGCCGAGGGCGCGGCCCCGCTCCACGACGATCCGGTCGACCGCGGTGTTTTCGAAGAAACGTGCGCCGCGTTGCTTCGCACCCCTGGCGAGCGCCTGCGTCGTGTCGATTGGATTGGTCTGGCCGTCGCCGGGCAGGAAGATGCCGCCGACCAGGTCGCCGGCCTCGAGCAGCGGCCAGCGCTCCCGGATATCGTCCGGCGCCAGCTCGTCGATGCGCAGGCCGAAGGTCCTGCCCATCGAGAGCCCGCGGCGCAGCTCTTCCATGCGGGCGGGCGTCTTCGCGACGCTGATCGAGCCGTTCTGGCGAAAGCCCGTCGCCTGGCCGGTTTCCGCTTCGAGCGAGTGGTACAGGTCCGCGGTGTACCTCGCGAGCTCCGTCAGGTTGCGCGTTGCGCGCAGCTGGCCGACCAGGCCGGCCGCGTGCCAGGTCGTGCCGCACGTGAGCTGCCTGCGTTCGAGCAGCAGCACGTCGACGATGCCGAGGCGCGTCAGGTGGTAGGCGGTCGAGCAGCCGGCGATGCCGCCGCCGACGATGACGACGCTGGCATGCCGCGGCAGGTTCATGCCTTGTGTCGGGAGCCGCCGATCACACGCGGGCCACTCGGGGGCCGTCGGCGACACGGGTCGCGGGCACCATCGACGCATCTCCTCGACTCTGCGCATTGCCCGTGCGGTCACGTCGAGCGCGCCCTGCTCGAGCCACTCGTTCGGACTGCGGCGATCGCCGACGAGCGGGTACAGGTACTCGCTCTGCATCAACTGCAGGGTCTGCTCGCTGCCGAGGTAGTGTCCCGGCCCGTTCAGGCAGACGTCGCGGATCGTCTCGAACGAGAGTCGCTCCTCGTCGACCTGGATGCCGCGGATCGTGCGCTGCGTCGCGCCGATGACGTCGTTGTCGATCACGAGGCTCTCGAGCGAAAAGCCGAGCAGGCTCGCGTGCATGCCGGCCGACTCGTAGACCAGGTTCGCGCCGGCGTTGCCGACCAGCGCGTGGTTGAGCGCCTTTTCCGCGCCGGACTGGCCGTCCGGAACCTTCGAGTCGGTCATGCCCGAGGCGGTGCCGCCCGTGAGGTCGTAGAAGTGCGCCATCTGGGCCGAGGCCGCCGAGAGCAACGCCTGCTCCGGGCTTCCGCCCGACATCGCGCCGGTCCGCAGGTCGGAGACGAAGCACCAGGTGCCGAAAATCGCCGGGTGGCCGGGCCGGATCGCGTTGACGTACACGAGACCCGCGAGGACTTCGGCCACCTCCTGCGCGAGCGCGCCGGCCAGCGCGGCGGGGGCGGTGGCCCCCGCCTGTCCGGCCGAGAGCAACAGCACCGGCATCCCGCCTTGCACGGCGACCTCGAGGCAGCGACAGGCGTCGGTCGCGAACTTCATCGGCGGCACGACGAAGCAGTTCGACTGGCTCACGAACGGTCGTTCGCGCCACCGACGCTCGCCCCCGGCGATCGCGTGCAGCATCTGCAGCGAGGCGGTCACGTGTTCGGGCTGGACCCAGCTCGTGCCCACGTGCTTGGTCGTACTCATGACCGACGCGTAGCAGGTGTTGAAGTCCATCTCGAACGGGTCGGGGATGTCGCGCGGCACGACGGCGCGCTGGAAGAAGTGGATGTGCTCGAGCACGTCGACGATGCGGCCGATGTCGTAGAGGTCGCGGATCGTCGACTCGCGATAGCCGGTGCGAGGGTCGACGATGTGAACGGCCGCGCCCGCCGTGCCGAAGTAGGTGCGCTTGCCCCAGGGCTCCATGTCGTGCCGCGCATCCTGTCCGTGCAGCACGAACCGACGCCCCGCGCGGGCGAGGGTGTCCTCCACGAGCGATCGCGGAAACAGCAACCGGCCACGGTCGTCGATCGTGCAGCCGGCACGCGTAAGGGCCTCGACGCCGCTGGCCGGGGCATCCGCCAGGCCGACCTCGGCCAGCAACCGCAGCGCCGTGCGGTGGATCTGCTCCACGTCGTAGGGCGTGAGCGGCTGGTATCGACCGGCGTCCATGCCCGGTCGCACCGGTCTCAGGTGCTCGGGCACGCCGGACGTGCGTTCGGCGCGGCGCGCGTCGCGCGCCGACGGTCGGCGGCCCGGGGTCGGTCTGTCATTCATCGCCACTCCGCGGGATGTCGTATGGGATCGGCTGCCGTCCGAAGCGTAGCAAGCCTCGCACTTCAGGCCCCTCGTCAGCGGAAGTTTTCTCTACCAACGGGAAAGCGCCGTCGGGGCGGCTGCGCGTGCGGCGGGTCGCGCCCCGTGCGGAGTCGCTAATATGGCGGCCACTGGCCGCAAACCGCGGCGGCACGCCCAGGGGTTCGCATGACCGTTCCGCAAAGCCGCGCCGAGTGGCATCGCCGCGCCGCCGAGCTTCGCTACGCGAACGGCCACTTCATCGACGCCGAGCACGTGCCGGCCCGAGCCTCGCGTTTCACGGTCGTCAACCCGGCCCTTGCGCAGCCGCTGTGCGAGGTGGCCGCTGGCGACGCCAAGGTCGTCGACGCCGCCGTGGCCAGTGCCCTCCGTGCCCACCGCGACGGTGCGTGGCGGCGGATGGCGCCCCGGGAGCGGTTGCAGGTGATGAACCGCCTGGCGGACCTGATCGACCGGCACACGGCCGAGTTCGTGCTGCTCGACACGCTCTGCATGGGCAAGCCGGTCCGCGACATGCTGGCCGTCGACGTGCCGCAGTCCTCGCTCACGTTCCGCTATTTCGCCGAACTGTCGGACAAGGTGGAAGGCGCGGTCACGGCGACGGCCGCCGACGCGTTCCACTACACGCTGCGCGAGCCGCTCGGCGTCGTCGGCTGCATCACGCCGTGGAACTACCCGCTGATGCAGATCGCCTGGAAGATCGCGCCGGCCCTCGCGGCCGGCAACACCGTCGTGCTCAAGGCCGCGGAGCAGGCGCCGCTCTCGGCGCTGCTGCTCGCGCAATTGTTCGTCGAGGCGGGCGCGCCGGCCGGCGTGCTCAACGTCGTGAGCGGCACCGGTGCGGACGCCGGCGCTCCACTCGCGCTGCACCCCGACGTCGCCAAGATTTCGTTCACGGGTTCGACCGCGACGGGCAAGAAGATGCTCGTCTACTCGGGGAAATAGAACATGAATCGCGTCAGCCTGGAGTGCGGCGGCAAGTCGCCACAGATCTTTCTCGCGGACCTCGAGGACCTCGACCGTGCCGTGACCTACGCGATCAACGGCATCTTCGGGGTCATGGGCGAGGTCTGCAGTGCCGGCTCGCGCCTGATCGTGGACCGCCCGATCGCCGAGGCGTTCAAGGCGCGCTTCATCGAGCGCGGACCTGCCGCATTCGTGCCGGGCGATCCACTCGATCCCGACACGACCATGGGGCCGCTGGTCACGCGGACCCAGCACGACCGCGTGCTCGGCTACATCCGCAAGGGAAGGGACGAGGGCGCCACGGTGGCCTTCGGTGGCGATACGCCGGACCTGCCGGGGTACTACGTCAATTCGACGCTGTTCACGGACGTCGACAACCGCATGACGATCGCGCGCGAGGAAATCTTCGGTCCGGTCGCGACGATCCTCGAGGTCGACGGGCTCGAGGAAGCGCTGCGCGTGGCGAACGACTCGATCTACGGGCTTGCCGCCTCGGTGTGGACCACCGACCTGCGGGCCGCGCACGAGGCCGTCCGCGGCCTCGAGGCCGGCACGCTTTACGTCAACTGCTTCGACCACGGCGACCCGACCGCGCCGTTCCTCGGCCACAAGCAGTCGGGGCAGGGCGGCGACAAGACGCTCGAGGGCCTGCTCAACTACACGCAGACCAAGTCGGCGTGGATACACCTGGGACGCTGAGCGATCATCCCGATGACCGACGACCTGCTGCCGCTGCGACCCGATACGGAAATCCCGGCCCGCGCATTCGGCGTGCCCAACGACATGCGGGTGCCGGCGTTCTCCGAACGCAGCGAGTACGTGCCCGAGCGCGACGACGCGTACCGCTTCGACCCCGACACCACGCTCGCAATCCTGGCGGGCTTCAAGCACAACCGACGCGTGATGGTGCAGGGGTATCACGGCACGGGGAAATCGACCCACATCGAACAGGTCGCGGCACGGCTCAACTGGCCGATGATCCGGATCAATCTCGATGGGCACGTGAGCCGGGTCGACCTCGTGGGTCGCGACGCGATCGTGCTCAAGGACGGTCGCCAGGTCACCGAGTTCCGCGAGGGCCTGCTGCCGTGGGCGCTGCAGCGGCCGATCGCGCTCGCATTCGACGAATACGATGCTGGCCGACCCGACGTCATGTTCGTGATCCAGCGCGTGCTCGAGGCGAGCGGCAAGCTCACGCTGCTCGACCAGAACCGCATCATCAGTCCGCACCC
>JAJTCR010000251.1 GCA_021325695.1 Steroidobacteraceae bacterium
CGCGAGCACGATGCCGAGGAACAGGCCGATCGGCACGAGCACCGTGAGTTGCTGCAGCGTCGTGAGGCCGATCAGCGTGAGCACGATCGGGCCCGGAAAGTCGTTCTGGGAGGCTTGGCCGAGCACTCGCGCAAACTGGTTCGACA
This sequence comes from Steroidobacteraceae bacterium, assembly GCA_021325695.1. Classification (GTDB taxonomy): domain Bacteria; phylum Pseudomonadota; class Gammaproteobacteria; order Steroidobacterales; family Steroidobacteraceae; genus RPQJ01. Next base: position 147 of record JAJTCR010000251.1, read on the forward strand.
TCAGCACCACGAGCAGCACGCCCGTGACGGCGATGAACGTCCAGGTCACTTCGCGCAGCAGGTAGCGGTCCAGGCGATTGAGCAGCGACAAATTCGCGGGCCTCGGCGGGAATCGGTACACTCGCGGGCTACGCGCACGCCGCGTGTGGGCCTGGGGCCCTACGCGTAAGAGATGCGCAGCCTCGCAGTCTAACGGGCGATTCGAGCGCCGCATACGCGCCACGCGTAGCACGCCCGGTTGCCCCTCTAAGGGACAGTCGATTCATGCGTCAGTTCGTCGTCACCGCCTCGCCCGTCCGCCAGAAGACCGATTGCGCGATCGTCGGCCTGCACGAAGGCGGCGGGTTTGCCGGCGCGGGCGCGCTGATCGACGCCGCGCTCAAGGGGCGGCTCACGCGGCTGCTCAAGAGCGGCGACGTGCGCGGCAAGGCGGGCGAGATGCGCATGGTCGACACCGACACCCTGCCCTGCGAGCGCGTGCTGGTCGTGGGCCTCGGACGCAAGGCCAAGTTCGGCCGCAAGCAGTACCGCAAGGCGCTCGTCGCCGCGCTCGGCGCGGTCGCGAAGACGGGCGCGAAGGACGCCGTGAGTTACCTCGGCGAGGCGGTCGAACCGGCCGACGATTATTACGACGCCCGACTGGCCGCGGAGGCGCTCGGCGCCGCGCTCTATCGCGTGCCGGCGATCCGCAGCTCGCGCAAGCAGCCGGAGCCGGCGCTCCGGGCGTTCGGTTTCGCGGTGCGGGAGTCGGGGCAGAAAGCGCAGGCACAACGCGGGCTCGAGCACGGCCAGGCGATCGCCGCGGGCGCTGCGCTCACGCGCGACCTCGCCAACCTGCCGGCGAACGTCTGTACGCCGACGTACCTCGCGCGACAGGCCAAGGACCTCTCGCGCAGCTATCCGGCGGTGCGCACGCAGGTGCTGGAGGAGCGCGACCTGAAGCGCCTGAAGATGGGCTCGTTCCTCTCGGTCACCAACGGCACCGAGGAACCCGCGAAGCTGATCGTGATGCGCTACGACGGCGGTCGCACGGGCGAAGCGCCGGTCGCGCTCGTCGGCAAGGGCGTCACCTTCGACAGCGGCGGCATTTCGCTCAAGCAGCCGCCCGGCATGGACGAGATGAAGTTCGACATGACCGGCGCGGCGAGCGTCTTCGGCACGATCAAGGCGGCCGCCGAACTGGGGCTCGAGCTCAACCTCGTCGGCATCGTGCCCGCGTGCGAGAACATGCCGAGCGGTCGGGCGACCAAGCCGGGCGACATCGTGAAGAGCATGTCGGGCCAAACCATCGAGATCATCAATACCGACGCCGAAGGCCGGCTGATCCTCTGCGACGCGCTCACTTACGTGCGGCGATTCAAGCCTGCAGTCGTCGTCGACATCGCGACGCTGACCGGCGCGTGCGTGATCGCGCTCGGGGCGCACCTGTCGGCCGTCATGAGCAACGATGACGAGCTGGCAGACGAGATCACGGCGGCGGGCCAGCGCGCCGAAGACCGTTGCTGGCACATGCCGCTCGCCGAGGAATACCACGAGCAACTCAAGAGCAACTTTGCCGATTTCGCCAACGCCTGCGGTCGCGAAGGCGGCGCGATCACGGCGGCCTGCTTCCTGGCGAAGTTCACGGAGGGGCTCCGCTGGGCGCACCTCGACATCGCCGGCACCGCCTACCTGACCGGGACCCACAAGGGCAGCACCGGCCGTCCGGTGCCGCTGCTGATGGACTTCCTGCTCCGCCGGGCCTGAAACCGCTCGCACCCGCACGTCGTGACGGGACCCCAGGTCGACTTCTACCCGCTCGCGGCGACGGACCGTCGCTCGCGTCTCGTGGCCGCCTGCCGGCTTGCCGAAAAGGCCTACGAGCAGGGACTCAAGGTCGCCGTGCGCACGACGAGCCCGGCCGAAACCGCCGAATTCGACGAGCTGCTCTGGACATGGTCCGACGGCAGCTTCGTGCCGCACGGCGTCTGGCCCGCCGACCCGGAAGCCGCTGCGCTCACACCGGTGCTGGTCGGCACTGCTTCTTTGCCCGAGACGCACCGCGACGTCCTGATCAACCTCGCGCCCGATGCACCCGCGGATTTTTCCGCTTATGCTCGGGTCTGTGACGTCGTCGGCGGCGACGAGGACGGCAAGAAGGCCGGTCGGCAGCGCTGGCGCGTCTATCGTGACGCGGGCTGCACTCCCGAAGCGCACCCGGTCTGACCTCACGGAGCGTCGAGCGAACGATGGGCACCCAGCCGTCCGAGGACATTCCCGTCCTGACCGACATCGTCGAGCCAGACGGGCGTGCGTCCAAGTTCATCGACGACACGGCGCTGTTCCTGGGCGAACTCGAAGCGCACCTGACGGCGATGATCCACGAGCAGGCCGACGAGCTGGTCCACAACGCCCTGCGCGAGATGGAGGCGCTGTTGCTCGAGCAGGTCTCCGACCGCCTCAAGGCCGAGCTGCCGGGACTGATCGCCAAGGTGATCGCCGAGCACTTCCACGGTCCGGGCCGCAGCAACTAGCCCCTTTCACCCTGCGCTTCGCGCGACCTCTCCCGCCGCGGCGGAAGCGGTGTCCCTATAATCGATTCGATGGACAAGAGTTACTCCCCCCGCGAGATCGAATCCCGCACCTACGAAGCCTGGGAAGCGGCAGGCTGGTTCGCGCCCGCGGGCGATGGCCCGCCCTACTGCATCATGATCCCGCCGCCGAACGTGACGGGCACGTTGCACATGGGCCACGCGTTCCAGCACACGCTGATGGACGTGCTCACGCGCCTGCACCGCATGGACGGTGACCGCGTGCTCTGGCAGCCGGGCACCGACCACGCGGGGATCGCGACGCAGATGGTGGTCGAGCGGCAGCTGAACGGCGAGGGTCGCAACCGTCACGACCTCGGCCGCGACGCGTTCGTCGAACGCGTGTGGCAGTGGAAGGAACAGTCGGGTGGCACGATTTCGCGGCAGATGCGCCGGCTGGGCGACTCGGTCGACTGGTCGCGCGACCGCTTCACGATGGATGCGAGCCTCTCGGACGCCGTGCTCGAGGTGTTCGTGCGCCTGCACGAGGCCGGCCTGATCTATCGGGGCCAGCGACTCGTGAACTGGGACCCGGTGCTGCACACGGCCCTGTCCGACCTCGAGGTGGTCTCCGAACCGGAAGCCGGGCAGCTCTGGCACCTGCGCTACCCGCTCGCCGACGGCAGCGGTCACCTCGTGGTCGCGACCACGCGACCGGAGACGATGCTCGGCGACACCGCCGTCGCGGTGCACCCGGAGGACGAGCGCTACCGGCACCTGGTGGGCCGTCAAGTGCGCCTGCCGCTCGTCGAGCGACTGATCCCGGTCATCGCCGACGATTACGTCGATCCTGCCTTCGGCAGCGGCTGCGTCAAGATCACGCCGGCGCACGACTTCAACGATTACGAGATCGGCAAGCGGCACGGTCTGCCGATGATCAACGTGCTCACCGCGGACGCGGCGTTGAACGACGAAGTCCCGGCGGCCTACCGCGCCCTCGACCGCTTCGAGGCCCGCAAGCGCGTCGTCGCCGACCTCGAAGCCGGGGGACTGCTGGAAAAAGTCGAACCGCACACGCTGCCCGTGCCGAGGGGCGACCGTAGCGGTGCCGTGCTCGAGCCCTGGCTCACCGAGCAGTGGTACGTCCGGATTGCGCCGCTGGCAGGACCCGCGATCCGCGCGGTCGAGGAGGGCCGGATCCGCTTCGTGCCGGACAACTGGGCAAAAACCTACTTCCAGTGGATGCACAACATCCAGGACTGGTGCATCAGCCGCCAGCTCTGGTGGGGTCACCGCATTCCCGCCTGGTACGACGC
>JAJTCR010000252.1 GCA_021325695.1 Steroidobacteraceae bacterium
TCGATCGGCAAGGACTCGTCGGTCATGCTGCGGCTGGCGCAGAAGGCGTTCCACCCGGGGCCGATCCCGTTCCCGCTGCTGCACGTCGACACGACCTACAAGTTCCGCGAAATGATCGAGTTCCGCGACCGCATGGCGGCGGAAGTCGGGGCGCGGCTGATCGTCCACACCAACGAGGAGGCGATCTCCGAAGGCACGCAGCCGTTCAAGGTCGGCACGCAGCGCTGCTGCGGGCTGCTGAAGACCAAGTCGCTGCTCGACGGGCTCGCCGCGGGCAACTTCGACGCGGCGCTCGGCGGCGCCAGGAGAGACGAGGAGCGGTCGCGGGCCAAGGAGCGCATTTTCTCGGTGCGCGATCCCAACGGCCAGTGGGACCCGAAGCGCCAGCGCCCCGAGCTCTGGAACCTGCTCAACGCGCGCATCCGCACCGGCGAGAGCATCCGCGTCTTCCCGCTCTCGAACTGGACCGAGATCGACGTCTGGCAGTACATCCATCTCGAGAACATCCCCATCGTCCCGCTCTACTACGCGCGCGAGCGCGAGGTCATCGTCCGCGGGCAATCGCTGATCGTCCAGGAGCAGCCGTTCGTCGTGACCATGCCGGGCGAGAAGCCGCAGGTGGTGAAGTGCCGCATGCGGTCGCTCGGCTGCTCGCCCTGCACCGGCGCCATCCGCTCCGAGGCCGACACGGTGCCGAAGATCATCGAGGAACTGGTCGCCACGCGGTCGTCCGAGCGGCAGCTGCGCATCATCGACCACGACCAGGACGGGTCGATGGAGCTGAAGAAGCGCGAGGGCTACTTCTGATGGCGGTCGACACGGGCGTCCTGGCGTCGAGCAGCGGCCTGCTCCGCATCTGCACCGCCGGCAGCGTCGATGACGGGAAGAGCACGTTGATCGGCCGGCTGCTCCACGACTCGCAGTCGGTCTACGACGACCAGCTGCACGCCGTCGAGAAGGCGTCGAAGAACCGCACGGCCGGGCCGATCGACTTCTCGCTCTTCACCGACGGCCTGAAGGCCGAGCGCGAGCAGGGGATCACCATCGACGTCGCCTACCGCTACTTCGCGACGGCGCGGCGCAAGTTCATCCTCGCCGACACCCCGGGGCACGAGCAGTACACCCGCAACATGGCCACCGGCGCCTCGACCGCCGACGTCGCCATCCTGCTGATCGACGCGCGCAACGGCGTGCTGGCGCAGTCGCGGCGCCACGCCCGCATTGCCCGGCTGCTCGGCATCAAGGACTTCGTGCTGGCGGTCAACAAGATGGACCTGGTCGACTTCAGCCGCGACGTCTTCGAGAAGATCCAGGACGACATGGAGGACCTCCTCGCCGGCGCCGCGGTGCACGCCATCCCGATGAGTGCCCTGCAGGGCGACAACGTGATCACGGCCAGCGAGCGCACGCCGTGGTTCAACGGGCCAAGCCTGCTCGAGTACCTCGAGACGGTGCAGGTGCACCGCAACCTGCCGTCGCTGCCGTTCCGCATGCCGGTGCAGCTCGTCGTGCGGCCGCACCAGGACTTCCGCGGCTATGCCGGGCAGATTGCCGCGGGCACCATCCGCGTCGGCGACCAGGTGACTACCTACCCGTCGGGGCTCTCCGCCGTCGTGCGGCGGATTGTCACCTACGACGGCGACCTCGACATGGCGTTTGCGCCGATGTCGGTGACCCTGACGCTCGACCGCGAGATCGACATCAGCCGCGGCGACGTGCTGTCGCTCGAGCCGCCGCTGGTCGGCCAGAAGTTCGAGGCCGACGTCGTGTGGATGGACGAGAAGCCGCTCGACCCGGGCCGCGTCTATCTGCTGAAGCAGGGGACCCGTACCGTCACCGCCGAGATCAGCCACGGCCTCGTGCTGAACCAGATCGGCAGCGTCGTCGTCACCGCCGCGCGGCCGCTGGTGTTCGACCGCTACGAGGTGAATCGCATCACGGGCAGCTTCATCATCATCGACCCAGGCACGCACTTCACCGCCGGCGCCGGGATGATCGGCAACGCGGTGCGCGAGGACGCCGCAGCGGCGGTGGACGCACCGCTGACGGCGGCGCAGCGCATCGCCCAGCTCGCCCGCCGGGCGGGCAGCGACGAGGAAGCGGCCGACCTGGTGCGCAAGGCACTCGAGGACCTCCTGGCATGAACGAGCACGCGCTCTCCGTTATCGAACAGGCGCTCGCCGAGGCGAAGACGCCCTGCATCACGTCGAGCTTCCAGGCCGAGTGCGTGGTGCTGACGCACATGCTGCAGCAGCGGCGGCCCGACATCCCGGTGCTGTTCCTCGACACGGTGCACCACTTCGCCGAGACGTATGAGTACAAGGACCGGCAGGCGGGCGCTCACCGGCTGAACCTGATCACGCTGCGCGCGGCGGAGCCGCAGCCGGGGCTGTGGCAGGCGGAGAGCACCGAGGCGTGCTGCGCACGCCACAAGGTGGGGCCGCTCTTCGCCGCGCTCGAGGGCTATGACACGTGGTTCACGGCGCTGCGGCGCGACCAGTCGCCGTCGCGCGCCAACCTCCAGGAGGCGGAGCCGTTCCGCCTGCCAACGGGCACGATGATCCGCCGCGTCGCGCCGCTCGCGGCGTGGACGGCGAAGGACGTCTGGCAGTACGCGAAGGCGCACGGCCTCGACCTGATGCCGCTCTACGACAAGGGCTACACCAGCATCGGCTGCGAGCCGTGCACGTCGCTGCCGCTCGATCCCTCGAATCCGCGCTCCGGGCGCTGGCAGGGCCAGAAGCTCGAGTGCGGCATCCACATCCAGGCCAAGTGATCCCGTGAGGCGCGTCCGTACCCTGATGGCGCTGGCCATCGTGGTGTCTGTCTGCCTGCCCGCCGCCGCGCAGGAGCCCGCCGTTCGGCCGGCGCCGGCCGCCGGCGACGCGGCGATCACGTCGGGCCGCTTCACCTACCGTCTCGGCGTCGGCTACATGTTCCATGCGTCGGCACGCCAGGACTACGCCTTCCACGACGACCAGTTCCGCGACGATGAGACGTTCGCGTGGTGGCGGCTGCGGCCGCGCTTCGCGGCCACGAGCCGGCACGTGGATGTCGTGCTCGAAGGACAGGACACCCACGGCGCCGGCGGCAGCTTCGCGTCGCGCAAGGGCTGGCTCGACGTGCTGAACGCGTACGTCGAGGTCAAGGGGTCGCGCGGCTGGTCGGCGCGCGTCGGGCGCCAGCAGGGCGACCTCGAGGTCATCGGCCGGCTGGTGCGCCAGGCGGACTTCGTCGCGGTACTACGCACGATCGACGTCGCCGCCGTCAGCTACCGCAACGCCAGCACCGACGTGCGCGGCTTCGTCTTCAAGCCGGTCGACAGCCTGCCCTCGGCCTTCAACCGGCAGCGCGAGGGTGAGCGGCTCTGGGCGGCGTACGGCCGCCGCCGCCTCAACGAGCGGACCGCGGTGCAGAGCTACGTAGTGGCCCGCCACAACCGCGAGGTCCTCAGCGAGACCGGCGCGCCGGGCAACGCGGCGGTCTACGCCTGGCAGGTGCAGGTCGAAGGGCCGACGCCGCACGCGGCGGTGGACTGGGCGGTCGAGACCGTCCTCGAACGCGGCCACTACGCGACCGACGACGTGCGCGCGTGGGCGGTGTTCCTGCGCAGCGACATCCGCCTGTCGTCCACCAGCACCATGGATGTGCGCTACACGGTCACGTCGCCCGACGTCGCCAAAGGCGATGGCGTGCGGGCCCAGTTCGATCACTTCTACGGTCCCGCCACCTACTTCAGCTTCCTTGGCCAGATCCGGGGCAGCAACGTCCGGGCCTTCAGCGTCGGCGGCGCGACACGGCTGCGACCGAGGTTGACGCTGAACTGGCGCTACTTCGCGACGGCGCTGCACGACCGACGCGACCTCTGGTACGGCGCGGTATCGCCGAACCTGGCGAACGCCGAGGCGACATCGACGTTCCTCGGCCACGAGATCGACGGTCTTCTCAGCTTCCAGGCGACGCCG
>JAJTCR010000253.1 GCA_021325695.1 Steroidobacteraceae bacterium
GTCAGTGCGGACGGGTAGCCCATCTCGCCCGTCATCGCCATGAGCGCGAGCCTCACGGCGCGACTCGTCGCGTCGCCCGCGGCCCAGCTCTTGCGCGAGCCGGTGTTGGGCGCGTGGCGATACGTGCGCAACGCCGCGCCATCGAGAAACGCGTTCGACAATGCGTCGACGATCTGCGCGTGCGTGCCGCCGAGCATCGCGGTCACGACGGCGGTCGAGGCAACGCGCACGAGCAGCACGTGATCGAGGCCGACGCGGTTGAACGCGTTCTCGAGCGCGAGTACGCCCTGGATCTCGTGCGCCTTGACCATCGCGCCGAGCACGTCGCGCACGGTCGGCGGTTGGCGGGCTGCGGCGAGCGCGCTGCGGGAGAGGTAGTCGGCGACGGTCAGGATTGCGCCGATGTTGTCCGAGGGGTGACCCCACTCCGCCGCGAGCCAGGTGTCGTTGAAGTCGAGCCAGCGGATCATCGTGCCGAGGTTGAATGCAGCGTGAACCGGGTCGAGTTCGTACGACGTGCCCGGCACGCGTGCGCCACGGGCCATCGTCGCGCCAGGCACGACCGGGCCGAGCAGCTTGGTGCAGGCCGGATACTTCAGCGCCTGCAGCGCGCAGGCGAGTGAATCCAGCAGGCAGTAATAGGCGGTTTCGTACGCGAGCTCCGAAGCGCCGTCGTAGCGCGCGGCGTAGTCGGCGATCTCCACGAGCAGTGCATCGGGCTCGGGGCGCGTCGCGAACACGGTGGGCGGACGGGACGGCATGCGGCAGTTTACAACCCGCGACTCACCGCGCGGTGAGACTCGTCCGACGCGTGAACCGTCACCTGAGTGCGTGTGCACTCACTCGTGCGTGAGCGCGTCGGCTCTCGACGGACCCGCGCCATCGCACATTCGACGGCTTCGCACCGGCGACAGGAGGTTCCCATGCGACGCTATTCTTTTCTCCCGGTCTCGCGCCGTGCCGCGGCCTGCCTGCTCGCCGGCAGCTCACTGCTCGCCACCGTCGGCCTGGCCCATACGGTGTTCGAGCCGTTCGACGAGACGCAATTCGCACCCATCACGCACTTCGGGCCCTTGATCTCCTTGACGACGATCGCCACCGGCCTGACGGCGCCGAACAAGGGAGTGTCAGCTCCCCGCGACCGCGATCATCTCTACGTCGTCGATCAACCCGGTGTCGCCTGGAAGGTCGACGTGAACACGGGCGCCACGAGCGTCTTCCTCGACATCCGCACGCGGATCGTGCCGCTCGGCGTCGAAGGTCCCGGCACGTTCGACGAACGCGGTTTTCTCGGACTCGCGTTCCACCCGGGGTTCGCGCACAACGGCCTGTTCTACACGTACACGTCGGAACCGGTGTCCGGGCCGCCGACGTTCCCGAGCACGCTGCCTGCCGGTACCACCGCCGATCACCAGAACGTGCTGGCCGAGTGGCGCGTGCTCGCCGACGGCAGCATCGGCGAGCGGCGCGAACTGATGCGGATCGACTGGCCGCAGTTCAATCACAACGGCGGCGACATCGCGTTCGGCCCGGACGGCAAGCTCTACATCTCGACCGGTGAAGGCGGCAGCGCGGACGACCAGGGCCCGGGTCACGGGCCCAATGGCAACGCACAGGACCTCGGCGTGCCGCTCGGCAAGATTCTTCGCATCGGCGTCAACGGCCGCAACTCTGCGAACGGCGCCTATGGGATTCCCGTCGACAATCCGTTCGTGAACCGCAGCGGTGCGCTCGAGGAGATCTATGCCTACGGTTTCCGCAATCCTTTCAGGATGTCGTTCGACCGCCAGCGCGGCAGCCTGTATGTCGGCGACGTCGGCCAGAACGACGTCGAGGAGGTCAGTCGCGTGACCGCGGGCGGCAACTACGGCTGGAACGTCAAGGAAGGCACCCTGTTCTTTGATCCCCGCGGATTCGAAGAGGACGGTGCTGCCCAGCTCGAACCGGTGCCGGGTCGGACGGTGCCGGCAGGCCTGATCGACCCGATCGCCCAGTACGACACTCACCTCGAAGGACACTCGGTGATCCTTGGCTTCGTCTATTGGGGCGAGGATCTGCCGAATCTCAAGGGCAACCTGATCTTCGGCGACTTTTCGCGGGTGTTCAATTTTCCGGGCGGGCCGCACGACTACGGGAGGCTGTTCCACGTGCACGCGGGTCCGCACAGCAAGCAATTGCGGCCGGTCCGCGAGTTCCACATCACGCCGAGCAACGCGCCGAACCTCGCCGTGCTCGGGTTCGGACAGGACGCGGCTGGAGAGCTCTACCTGCTCGGCAACAAGTCGGGGGTTCCCTTCGGCGAGGGTGGCGTGGTGCTCAGGCTCACGCCGACCGCGGAGCCGGAGGAGGACACAGCCGGAAACGACTGAAATCCTGCCGAGGGCGTGGGCGATGGCTCGTGCGGGTGCGCACTGGCGTGGACGCACACGAGTCTGAGCTCGGCGTCGTCGCGCGCGCCTGTGCGAAGCCCGGCCGATCGTCGGTCGAAGCGTGCCAGCATCGGGCAGGACTCAAAATGAGTCGCCCGGCACCCGCACCCAGCCTTCCATCAGCACGCGCGCGCTGCGGCTCATGATCGCCTTGGTCACGGTCCACTCGCCGTTCACCTGTTGCGCCTCCGCCCCCACGCGCAGCGTGCCGGACGGATGGCCGAAGCGCACCGCGTGGCGTGCCCCGCCGCCGGCCGCCAGATTGACGAGCGTGCCGGGAATCGCGGCCGCGGTGCCGATCGCGACCGCCGCGGTGCCCATCATCGCGTGGTGCAGCTTGCCCATCGACAGCGCGCGCACGAGCAGGTCGACGTCGCTCGCCGCGATCTTCCTGCCGCTCGAAGCGACGTACTGCTTCGGCGGCGCGACGAACGCGACCTTGGGCGTGTGCTGGCGCTTCGCGCACTGCTCGACGTGCTCGACGAGGCCCATGCGAAGGGCGCCGTACGAGCGGATGGCCTCGAACATCGCGAGCGCCTTGCCGTCCCCGTTGATCGCGTCCTGCAGTTCCGCGCCGCTGTAGCCGATCGCCTCGGCCTTGACGAACACGGTCGGAATGCCCGCGTTGATCATGGTCGCCTCGAGCGTGCCGACGCCTGGCACCTCGAGCGCGTCGACGAGGTTGCCGGTCGGAAACATCTTCGACCGGCCGTCACCCTCGCCCTCGTCGGCCGGATCGAGGAACTCGACCTGCACTTCGGCCGCGGGAAACGTCACGCCGTCGAGTTCGAAGTCGCCCGTTTCCTGGACTTCACCGTCCGTCATGGGCACGTGCGCGACGATGGTCTTGCCGATGTTCGCTTGCCAGATGCGCACGGTGCAGACGCCGTTCGCCGGTACACGGCCCGGAGCGACGAGACCGTGGCTGATCGCGATCGGCCCCACCGCGGCCGAGAGGTTGCCGCAGTTGCCGCTCCAGTCGACGAACGCCGTGTCGATCGAGACCTGGCCGAACAGGTAGTCGACGTCGTGGTCGTGCCGCGTGCTCTTCGCGAGGATCACGGCCTTGCTCGTGCTCGAAGTCGCGCCACCCATGCCGTCGATGTGCTTGCCGTACGGATCGGGACTGCCGATCAGGCGCAGCAGCAGCCGGTCGCGCGCCTCGCCCGTCCCCTGGGCACGCTCCGGCAAGTCATCGAGACGGAAGAACACGCCCTTGCTCGTGCCGCCGCGCATGTAGGTGGCCGGAATGCGGACTTGCGGAGCGGACGACACCGGTTGGCGACCCTTCAGGCGGCGGCGGTCGTGCTCGACGACGCCTCGAGGAAGTCCTTCGCGAAACGCTGCAGCACGCCGCCCGCTTCGTAGATCGAGACTTCCTCGGCGGTGTCGAGCCGGCAGGTGACCGGGACGTCGACCCGCTCGCCGGTCCTTCGATGGACGACGAGCACGAGTTCCGCGCGGGGCCGACGCTCGCCGACGACGTCGTAGGTCTCGGTGCCGTCGAGCGCGAGCGTCCTG
>JAJTCR010000254.1 GCA_021325695.1 Steroidobacteraceae bacterium
GACGTCAAGAGCATGCAGATCAACGTCGAGACCAAGAATGGCGTGACGCAGCTCGCGGGCTTCGTGACTTCGCAGGGCATGAAGGAACGCGCAGGCAAGGTCGCCGCGGACGTCTCGGGCGTCAAGCAGGTCGACAACGTGCTGGTGGTGAAGCCGAAGGAATGAGAAGGAAGTGACTAGGAATCAGTGACTAGTGACTAGTCCGACGCACGCTTCTTGGATCGACCATTCACTGGTCACTATTCACTATTCACTAGTCACTTCCAGTACGCGTACATGTGCACGCGTCCGGTCCTGACGTCGCACATCGCGCGCTTCGCGGCGCCCTCTTCCGTCCACTCCTTGACGTTGACCCTCGCCGGCAATTGCACCGGCGTCAGGAACTGCGTCTCGAGTCGAGAGTCGCCATTGGGCGCCGCGCCCGGATTCGCCGCGAGACTGCGCGCGAGCGACCACATGCCGTGCGAGATCGCGCCGCGCAGCCCGAAAAAACGCGCCGCCCGATCATTGAGGTGAATCGGATTGAAGTCGCCCGAGACGCGTGCGTACTCCCACGCCGTGTTGAGTTTCACGTCCAGTTCGGCGAGCACGCTCGCATCCTTCGGCGCCTTGGGAGGGCGTGGCGGACGGCCGCCGGTGCGCTGTACCGAGTCCGGCCAGCGCGACATGAACACGCACGTTTCGCGCCAGACCGCCCGCCCTCCCGCGCTGATTTCGGTGTCCATGTCGAACACCAGCCCCGCGTCGGTCTTGCGATAGTTGCGCGCCGCCACGACGAGATCGAGCGCCTGCCCGGTGCGCAACTCGCCCGGCGTAACGATCGTGTTGGACAGGTGAATCAGGCCCATCGGCCGCAGTGGGAATCGCTCGTTGGCCATGATTCGCAGGTGCAGCGGCATCGCGAGCACGTGTGGATACGTGATCGGGACGTAGCCGTCGCGCACCCGCGCCGCGTCGAAGCCGCAAACCGCGGCATAAGCCGCGACCCGGGCCGCATCGATCCGGACACGGTCGACACGCACGTCGAATTCGGTCGGCGCCGTGACTTCGAGCAGGTCCGGCCGCCGTGTCAGGACGACCCGCGGGTAACTCGCCAGGCCGGACGGCAGTACCGGAAACCGCAGGTGGATCTTGCGGTTCGACACCTCAGGGCTGGACCTTGGAGATCACGACCTCGAGGTCTTCGCCCGCGCCCTTCTTCTGCACCGCGCGGCCGATGAGGTCGCCGCTGCGCGTTGCGACTTCGCCGCTGAACGAGACGCGCGCGACGACCTCGACGTCGTCGATCGACGAGAGGTCGCGGCCCTGGATCATCGTGTTGGCGTCGCTGAGCACGATCGTCGCGGGGAGCTGGTCGGTCGTGACGCGCACCGCCGCAATCGGCGGCCCGGGGATGCCCGGTTCGCGCGCGGACACGAACAGCGGCAGGCCGGGTTTGACCTTGTCGGCCAGCGCCTGGTCGACCTTGACCGTGATGCGCACGGTGCGACCGTGCGGTGCGACTTCACCGGCACCGCGACCGCCCATCGGGCCAGACTGGCCCATCGCGCCCATCGCCACCGGCGCGGCGGACGCGCCGGGCACCTGGACGCCGAGCTCGCGCAGCTGCGCCACGATCACTTCGCGGATCTCGGGCGGCGGATTCTGCTCGACGAGCTTCAGCCAGCTCGTCCTGGCGGTCTCGGTGTCGCCGGCGCGCGAGGCCATGACGCCGCGGTACCACAGCGCCTTCTGGCTGCTCGCGTCCATGGCGAGCGCTGCGTCGATGATCTGGCGTGCGCGCCCCTGCTGGGCCGGGTCGTCGGTCAGCACGAGCGCCTCGGCGATGTCGAGCTGCAGGTCGATGTCTTTCACGGCCGAGAGCGAGGCCGCACGCTCGTACGCGGCAGCTGCCTTGACGGGGTTGCCGGAGACGAGGTACGTGCGGCCGAGCATGCGCCAGCCTTCGGCGTCGTTCGGGTTGGCAGCAAGCCGGGTTTCGAGCGCCGCCATCGCCTCCTCCATCGAGCCGCCCTGGTTGGCCTGGCCGTGTCCCGGCGGGGCCGCCGCGGCCATCTGCGGGTTCTGCCACGGGTAGTTGTTGAGCGAGGCGTAGAGCGCGACCGCCGCGAGCGCCAGCACCACCGACAGCGCGAATGCGAGGGGCGCCGCCTTGGGCGCGACGGGATGATGGTCCTTCGCGTCTGCGGGCAGCGGCTTGAGCAGCGGATAGGCGACGAGGAAGATCGCGACGAGCGCCATCAGGGCGCAGAGAACGACGAATACGGGCATCACGACTGACCGGCCTCCGGGCTATCCGTGTCGACTTCGGCGGCCTGCCGACGGATGTAACGGATGCCGATGAACGAACCAATGAGCAGGAGCAGCACGGGCGCTGCCCAGAGCAGGAAATTCGTCGCCGTCAGGCGCGGGCGGTACAGCACGAAGTCGCCGTAGCGCGCGATCATGAACTCCCGGATCTCGTCGTCGGACTTGCCGGCGGCGATCATCTCCTTAACCTCGCGGCGCAGGTCCTGCGCAAGCGTCGCGTTCGAGTCGGCGATGGTCTGGTTCTGGCAGACGAGGCACCGCAGCTCGCGGTTGATGTGCTCGTACCGGGCCTGCAACGCAGGATCCTCGAACGCCTTCTGGCTGTCGATCGCGAGCGCATGGCCCGCGAACGCCAGCAGCCACGCCGCGAGCAGCGTGCGGGCCAGAACGGTCAGCAACCTGGTCATGGGCGTCACCCCTGGCTCGCGGGCGCACCGGCCTGGGCGGCCCGGATGCGGGGCAGGAACTCTTTGGTCCAGACCTCCATGGTCATCGGCGCGATGTGCTTGAACAGCACGGTGCCGTCGGGCCCGATCAGGAACGTCTCGGGCGCGCCGTAGACGCCCCAGTCGATCGCGGCGCGCCCCTCGGCGTCCTCGGCGACCGCGGAATACGGGTTGCCGAGCGCCCGCAGCCACTCCTGCGCCGCCACGTTGTCGTCCTTCCAGTTGAGCCCGATCATGGGCACCACGTTCGAGCGCGCAATCGCGATCAGCGTGTCGTGCTCCTGGCGACAGCCGCCGCACCACGTGCCCCACAAGTTGAGCACCCACGGCCGGCCGCGCAGATCGTTGGTGCTGACCGTGTACGCGGCGTCCTGCAGGCTGGGCAGCGTGAACTCCGGCGCCGGCTTGCCGATCAGCGGGGACGGCACATACGACGGGTCGCGCTGCAACCCGACGAACAGGAAGACGCCGAGCGCCGCGAACAGCGCGAACGGCAGCGCGAATTTGAGCCAGTTGTTCATGAGTGCGTTACGGTCAGGTGGCCTTGGCGACGCCGCCCGCACGGAGGCGCTCGTCCGCCTCCTGGCGACGCGTGCGGTAGCGGCGGTCGGTGATCGCGATGAAGCCGCCGATCATCATCACGAGCGCGCCGAACCAGATGAATCGCACCATCGGCTTGTACTGCAGGCGCATGCTCCACTTGCCCGCGCCGAGGTCCTCGCCCATGGCGACGAACAGGTCGCGGTTCCAGTCGACCTCGATGCCTGCCTCGGTCATCGGCATCGTGCGCACGCGATAGACACGCTTCTGCGGGTTGAGGTCGGCGATCAGTTCGTCGCCCCGCGTGATGCGGAAGTGCGCCTGCACGGCATCGTAATTCGGTCCGGCGACCTGCTGCGTGCTGTCGAAGTGGAATGTGTAGCCCTGCATTTCGACCGACTCGCCCGGCCGCAGCGCAAAGTCCTTCTCGATCCGGTAGCTCTGCGTGATCGTGACGCCGATCGCGAACAGGCCCACGCCGATGTGCGCCACGGTCATGCCGACGAGGCCGCGCGGGAGCGACTGCTTCCTGCGCAACCGCTGCACGGGCTCGTAGAGCGCGGACAGGATCACCCAGAGGCCGGCGGCGAGACCCACGGAGGCCATCGGGTGAAAGCCGCCATAGGCCAGCAGCGGGATCACCACTCCGAGC
>JAJTCR010000255.1 GCA_021325695.1 Steroidobacteraceae bacterium
TTTGCCCTCGTGCCCGCACCGTGACGCGCGCCCCGTGGTTCCATCGCTCGGCCGACACGATTCGCGCCGCCCGCAGTTCCAGGCGTCCTGCACGAAGCTCGCCCTGCACGGTCCTGCCGACTTGTGGTGGCAGCAGGTGGCGGTGCACTTCCCAGTACGGCTGCAGGTGCCGCAGGAAGCGTCGGCGCTCGGCGAGCGGCAGGCCCGCCCACAGCTGGACAGTGTTCATTCGCAGCGCAGCCATGACTTCTCGCCAGCTGCCGCCGCGCGCCTCCGCTGCGCGCACTGCGCACCGTGCCGCCGCAACCAGCGTCGACAGCCTCGTCGATGTGGCGAAGGGCTTGGGCGCGAAGGACGGATCGCTCCGATCGCCCGACGAGGAGTCCCGAACGCCGGGCAGCAACCCGTGGCGCGACACGGCGATGATCTTCGTCGGGGCACCTGGCCGCTCCACGAGGTCGCAAACGACGTCGGCCATGGAGAGGCCCGTGCCGACGATCAGGACGCGGCCTTGCGGACGACACGACGGCAGCGTGGACCAGGGATCGCGGACGTAAACAGACGTGCCTTCCAGTGGCGACAGTGCGGACAAGGTGGCGGGCGTCGAGTGACCCGTCGCGAGGACGACGCTGTCGGCGTGGATTCGCCGACCATCGTCGATCGCCACGAGCAGGCCGCCGCCTCCGCGCCTCCGGCTCAACGACGTAGCGACCCCAGTCACCCGTACCAGCCGGTCATTCGCCGCGCTCGTGCGTGCCACGCGGTCGAGGCGGTCCTTCAAATATCGCCCGTAGAGCCGTCGCGGCAGGAAGTCCTGCGGTTGCGCGTCCATGTCACGCGAACGCACGTAGTCGACGAAGTCGGTTGGACGTCGTTCGTCGAGGGACATGTTGCCGGCGGGGACATTGAGGACCGCCTTGTGAGTGAAGCCACCGTAGGCCAGCCCCGGCCCGAACCGCCCGGAGCGCTCGATCAGCACGACGCGACCGTGCCAGTCGTCGGCTTGCAGCAGCCGATGCGCGAGCGCCGTGCCGCTGAAGCCGGCGCCGACGACCGCGATCGTCTGGCGGCTCGAGTCTGGAGACCACATGGCGCAATTTTCGGTGCGCCGTGGTCTCGCCGTCAGTCGCGAGCGGGTGACATTCCAGTGAACAACGCCGCTTGGACGTTTGAGTCGGTGCTCACGGGCCGCCGTGACGACGCGAGGGCATCGAGGATCGCGCTCACATCATCGACGTGTTCGGACCCGGCGGGGTCCAGACGACAGGATCACCCGGACGCTGTCGTTCGACCCGATCGCCGACGGCACCTACTTCTTCTCGATCGGGACGGCGTGGGACGTCGCGGCGATCGCGGGCGATGACGTGACGCTCGACGTCCGCGGCGGCCGCCTCGACCTTGCGTCCCTCTCCCTCCGAGGCCGCCCCCTTCCGTCGGTCGACTAGCCGCCGCGACGGGTGCAAGGTCGCTCGCAAGACGAATGGCAGCTATGGAATAGGCAAGGTTCAAACGGGCGCGATGGACATCTCGAACGCCTGGTCGTCGCCGTTGACCGTCGCGAGCTTGATTGGACGGCGCCAGACCTTGACGAGGTACTCGAGCACCCGACGGCTGCGCTCGACGTCGAGCCCCCGGCCGTCGTTCACGTGGTCGTGCACGAGTTCGAGGGTCCCGTCGAGGCCGACGTGGTGCGCGGCGACGGTCGGCGCGCCGAACGCGTACCGCGGCGAGAGCATCGCTTCGTGGAGCGCCCGAAGATCGAGCTCCTGCACCGTGTACGGCCCCTTGGGCGGACCTTCGTAGCGGAACAACTGCAGCTCCCTTGCCATGTCCGCATCGAGGTGCTCACGGACGAAGGCGAAGTCGTCGTCCTGCTGCATGATCCGTCGCGCCGCCTCGAGCCCGTCGCGCTCGACGATGCGATCCCAGAGTCGGAAGCCGATGTGATACGGATTGACGTGGGCCGAGACCCCGTCGCCCGAGGCCATGGGGCGGACCACGTCCGAGTGGCACTTGATCGCGTCGACGTAGACTCCCTGTGGCAGGAACTTCGCCTCGCGCAGCAGGCGTGCGTGCCAGAACGACGCCCAGCCTTCGTTCATGATCTGGCAGGCGAACACCGGGTAGAAATAGAACGACTCTTCCCGCACGGCGAGGAAAATATCGCGCTCCCACGGCTCGAGCTCGGGCGCGTGGTGCGCGAGGAACCAGAGCAGGTCCCGCTCCGGGTGAGGTGGCACGGAGGCCCGGATCGTCGCTCGGCCATCACGCGTGGGCGTCGAGACGTCGGGTCCGAGCGATCGAAATCGCTGCAGGAATGGGTCCGCGGTCGATTCTGCTTCCCGGGTAACCTCCGTCGGATACGGCTCGCGTCGCAACGCTGCGTCGACGTTCACGTGCTGCTCGAGCGAGAGCGCGGCATCGAGGACCGTCTCGACACGGTCCGCACCGTGCCTCTCGATCGCCACGGCGATCTGTCGGGCGTGCGCCGCCGCCTGCTCGACGATGTGCTCACCCACCTGGCCTGCGCTGCGCCGGAACAGCAGGTTGTTCGCGGAGAAATCGGCGTGTCCGAGCACGTGTGCCGCGACGAGTATGTTTTCCGCGTCGCTGTTGTTGCGTGCGAGATAGGCGTGCCCGGGGTCACCGGGAAAGACAACCTCGAACAGACGCGACAGGCCTAGGCGGTGTTGCACCAAGCGGTAGATGTAGCGCACGCCGAACGACCAGTGCGGCATGCGCACCGGCAGCCCGTAGATGGCGATCTCCATCATCAGGCTGTCGGGCACGGCTTCGAACTCGACCGGCCGGTAATCGAGCCCTTCGGCCCGGGCCAGGGCTTCGAGCGATGCGAGGTGCGTGCGCCAACCGTCGCTCACGTGGCCTCCTCAGGCCTCGGCCCGCTCACGGCCGAAGAAATGGCGCACCGCTGGCCAGATGTCGTCCGGCCCCCGCGCCCGAAAGGCCCCGACCGGCCGACCCTCCGCGACGAGGCGCATGAACAGGTGACCGATTTCGCTGCTCGGCGACGACCCCATCGACGAGCCGACCTCGAGGAACCCTGCGTACTGCAGATCTCCCAGCAGCGAGTCGAGCCCCGCCTGCGTCGCGTCGCGATCGCTCGACGAGTTCTCGCCGTCTGAGGCGTAGAACACGTAGAGGTTGTGATCGGCGGCCGCGAAGCGCGTATCGACGATCTCGCGCACCTTGCCGAGCGCCGCGGACATGAACGTGCCGCCCGAGCCCGTGACCTGGAAGAACTCCTCTTCGGCGAACTCCCACGCCTGCGTCGTGTGCGCGACGAATACGATCTCGAGGTGGCGGTATTGCCGCCGCAGTCCCTGCACTGCCCAGAAGAAGAACGACTTCGCGAGCTTGCGGCATTGCTCGTCCATGCTGGCCGACACGTCGAGTACCAGGAACACGACCGCGCGCGTGGCCGGCTGTTCGCGTCGTGCGAGCTGCCGGAAGCGGAGGTCGTCGTTGGTAAAGCCGGTCGGCTCCGGCTGCACGGTCTGGCGCTTGACCGCTTCCTTGAGCGAACGGCGGCGGTCGAGGCGAGCACGCGGTCCGCGTCGGTCCCACCCTTCGCGCGTCCAGTCGTCGTCGTGGGCACCGCCGGTCCGGTTGACCAGGTTGGGCAGCTGCATCTCCTCCCACATCCAGTCGACGATGTCGTCGACCTGGAACTCGAGCACGTATTCGATGCCGCCGTCATCATCGCCACCGGTGCCGCGCCCCGCCCCGTCGTTGGGATCGCCAGGCCGCGCGAGCTGGTCCCCCGGCTTCGCGGCGCCCTGGCCGACTCCCGAGACCGAGCTCGGTGAGCGGAGACGGAACCGGTAGTGTTCGAGCATGCGGACGGGCACCTGCACCGTCGACTGCCCGCGCGACAGCACGTCGGCGCCCGCAATGACCTCCGGCAGGCGCGCCCGCACCGCG
>JAJTCR010000256.1 GCA_021325695.1 Steroidobacteraceae bacterium
TTCGGGACCGGCGACGAGTACCCGATCTTCGCGCGCCGCTCGGGCAGCCTCGAGTCGCCGGAGCAGGTGCTGATCGACCTGCGCGAGCAGGCCAAGGGACTCGAGTACTACGACATCGGCGCGCTCGAGGTCAGCGAGGACAACCGGCTGCTCGCCTACACCGAGGACACCGTCGGGCGGCGCCAGCACACCTTGCGGTTCAAGTCGCTCGAGACCGGCCGGCTGCTGCCCGACGCGATCCCGAACGTCGATGAGGCGATGGCCTGGGCGTCCGACAACCGCCGCGTGCTGTACGTCGAGAAGGACCCGGTCACGTTGCTCGGCTTGCGCGTGCGCGTACACGTGCTCGGCACCGACCCGACCCAGGACGCGCTGGTGTACGAGGAGCACGACGAATCGTTCTACACCTCGGTCGAGCTCTCGAAGGACCGGCGATACATCCTGCTGCACTCGAGCAGTACGATCACGTCCGAGCTGCGGTATGCGCGCGCCGACGATCCGGAACTGCGGTTCCGCGTGCTGGTGCCGCGTGAACGCGGCCACGAATATACGGCGGACCACGTCGACGGACGCTGGATCATCCGCACCAACTGGCAGGCGCGCAATTTCCGGATCATGGAAGTCCCGGTCAACTCCCCGCCAGGGCGCGAGCACTGGCGCGAGCTGGTGCCGCACCGCGACGACGTCTTCATCGCCGCCGTCGACGTGTTCCGCGAGTTCCTCGCGCTCGAGGAGCGCGCGGACGGGCTGCGCAAGGTCCGCATCCGGCCGTGGCACGGCGGTCGCGAGTTCTACCTCGACTCGGACGAGCCGGCGTACCGGATGGCGCTCGGCGCGAACGAGGAGATGGACACCGAGGTCGTGCGTTACACGTACACGTCGCTCACGACGCCGTACACCACCTACGACTACAACCTGCGCACGGGCGAGCGGACCCTGCTCAAGCGGGAACCCGTGCTCGGCGACTTCGACCCCTCGCACTATGCGACCGAGTACCTCTGGGTGCCGGCTCGCGACGGGGAGCGGGTCCCGGTCGCGCTGGTCTACCGCAAGGATCGCTTCCATCGCGACAACTCCGCGCCGCTGCTGCAGTCCGGCTACGGCGCCTACGGCATCTCGTCGGACCCGGTGTTCTCCTCGTCGACGTTGTCCCTGCTCGACCGCGGGTTCGTCCACGCGATCGCGCAGGTGCGCGGCGGCCAGGAGCGGGGCCGTCGCTGGTACGAGGCCGGCCGACAGCTCGAGAAGCGACACACGTTCGAAGACTTCATCGACGTCACGCGCCACCTCGTCGCGCAGGGCTACGCCGACCCGAAGCGAGTCTTCGCGCGGGGCGGCAGCGCCGGCGGGCTGCTCGTGGCGGCCGTCGCGAACATGGCGCCGGAGCTCTATCGCGGCATCGTGGCGCACGTGCCGTTCGTGGACGTGGTCACGACGATGCTCGACGACACCATCCCGCTCACGACCAACGAGTACGACGAGTGGGGCGACCCGCATGAAAAGGCGTCCTACGACTGCATGCTGTCGTACTCGCCGTACGACAACGTGCGCGCCCAGGATTATCCGGCACTGTTCGTGACGACCGGGCTCTGGGACAGCCAGGTGCAGTACTTCGAGCCCGCGAAGTGGGTCGCGAGGTTGCGCCGCCTCAAGACCGATCGACGGTTGCTGGTCATGCGGACCAACATGGAGGCGGGCCACGGCGGCAAGTCAGGGCGCTTCGAGCACCTGCGCGAACTCGCCGAGGAGTACGCCTTCTTGATCAGCGAATCACTCAGTCCAGGCGCTTGACCCGCGTGCGCTGAACGTGTTCCGCGTGCCGCAGGCCCACAGCGTGGGTTCGTGGCTCCCTTCGCCGGGCAACCGCGGTTCAGCATGACGGGCTGGTTCAGGCGCCGTTGAGCCGGGCCTCCCCCGCCGTGGCGGGAGGAGGCCGGCACTCGCTATCGGCGCGTCGCCGACGATACGGCTGGCGTCGCCGGCTGGGCGGCCGGCACCGGGAATCCACGCTTGCGCATCAGCGCGCCGATGCCCGGGTCGCGACCGCGAAACGCGCGATACGCGTCGGCGGGATCGATCGTATTGCCGAGCGACAGCAGCAACTTGAGCTTCCGGCCGACGTCCTTGTCCCAGGCGCCACCGGCCTGCGTGAACGCTTCCCAGGCGTCGGCCGTGATCGTGTCCGACCACAGGTAGCTGTAGTAGCCGGCCGAATAGCCGTCGCCGGAGAACACGTGGTTGAAATGCGGCGTGCGGTGACGCATCACGATCGCGGACGGCATCTCGAGCGCCGCGAGCGTGTCGCGCTCGAACTTGTCCGCGTCGATCGTCCGGACACCTGCAAGGTGCAGTTTCATGTCGACGAGCGCGCTGGACAGGTACTCGACCGTGTCGAAGCCCTGGTTGAACTTGTCGGCGGCCTCGATCTTGGCCACGAGTTCGCGCGGGATTGGCTTGCCGGTCTCCACGTGCAGCGCGTACCTGTTCAGGATCTCGGGCGTCCTGAGCCAGTGCTCGAGCAACTGCGAGGGAAACTCGACGTAGTCGCGCGGCACCGCGGTGCCGGCGAGCGACGGGTAGTTCACGTTCGAGCTCAGGCCGTGCAGCGCGTGGCCGAACTCGTGGAACAGCGTCTCGGCGTCCGTCCAGCTGATCAGCACGGGTTCGCCGGGCTTGCCCTTCACGAAGTTCGAATTGTTCGAGACGATCGTCTTGATGTCGCCGTCGAACCGCTCCTGCGTACGGTACGCGTTCATCCACGCGCCCGAGCGCTTGCCCTTGCGCGCGTACGGGTCGAAGTACCACAACCCGACCAGGTTGCCCTGCGCGTCGTTCACTTCCCAGACGCGCACGTCGGGGTGATAGACCGGGACCTTGGCCGGGTCGACCGGCTTGAAGCCGAAGCCGAATAGCTCCTTCGCCATGTAGAACATGCCTTCACGCAGGTTCTCGAGCTGCATGTACGGCGTGACCTCGGACTCGTCGAGGTCGTACTTCGCCTTGCGGACCTTCTCGGCGTAGTGGCGGTAATCCCACGGCTCGATCCTGATGCCGGTTTTCTCGGCGTCGGCGATCTTCTGCATGTCGGCGACTTCCTCGTGGACGCGCGCGACCGCGGGCGACCACACCGCCTGCATCAGCTCCATCGCGCGCTCCGGCGTCTTCGCCATCGAATCCTCGAGGCGCCAGTGCGCGTGGGTCGGGAATCCGAGCAGCTTCGAGCGTTCGGCCCGCAGCTGCAGGATGCGCGTGATCGTGGAGTTGTTATCCGTCGCGCCACCGCTGTCACCGCGCATGACGAACATGCGCCAGACCTTCTCGCGCAGCGCGCGGTTCTCGGAATACGTTAGAAACGGCTCGACGCTCGAGCGCGTGTTCGCCACGGCCCACTGGCCCTTCTTGCCGCGGGCCTCGGCCTCCCGCGCGAGGCCGTCGCGCACGGCGGGCGACAGGCCGGCCAGGTCGGCGTCCCGCTCGATCGTCACGACCTGCTCGTTTTCGTCCTTGAGCACGTTCTGGCCGAACTGCGTGAACAGCGTGGCAAGCTCCTGGTTGATTTCGGACAGGCGCTTTTTCGCGTTCGCGTCGAGCTTGGCTCCCGCGCGAACGAAGTTCGTGTAGTAGAGCCAGGCGAGGCGCTGCTGCTCCGGCGTCAGCCCGGCGGTTTCGCGCGTGTCGTAAACCCGGGCAATGCGTTCGAACAGCCTGGCGTTCTGGGTGATCTGGTCCCTGAAGGCGGCGAGTTTCGGCGACATCTCGCGCTCGACGGCCTGCACGGCGTCGTCGTTGAGCGTCGAGCTGTAGATGCCGTAGACCGTCGACACGCGATCGAGCGTCCGGCCCGTGCGCTCCAACGCGGCGATCGTGTTGGCGAAGGTCGGCGCCGCCGGATCGTTCGCGATGCGGTCGATCTCGGCCAATTGCTCCGACATGCCCGC
>JAJTCR010000257.1 GCA_021325695.1 Steroidobacteraceae bacterium
GAACCGGTCGCGCCGACCAGGATGCAGAGGCCGCGCTTCGACATCACGACCTCCTTGAGGATCGGCGGCAGATCGAGTTCCTCGATCGTCGGGATCTTCGCGTTGATCGTTCGGAGCACGGCGCCCGTCAGCCCCATCTGCACGAAGGCGCTGACGCGGAAACGGCCGATGCCGGGCGGCGCGATCGCGAAGTTGCACTCGCGCGTCGCGTCGAATTCCTTGGTCTGGCGGTCGTTCATGATCGCGCGCACCAGCAAGGCGCTCTGCTCGGGCGTGAGCGGCTGGTTGGTCTGGGGCTTGATCTCGCCGTCGACCTTGATGGCCGGCGGGAAACCCGCGGTGATGAACAGGTCCGATCCCTTGCGCTCGACCATGCGGCGCAGGAGGTCCTGCATGAGCTTGATGCCGGAGTCGCGATCCATGTTGTCCTCTCGAGGAGCTTCGTGGTCCTGCGCGATCGCAGGCTGCGGCGACGCCCTAGAAGTCCTCCTTGTTCTGCGCCTTGAAGCGTGCTTCTTCCTTCGTGATCATGCCCTTCTGCAGCAGCTCCTTGAGGCACTGGTCGAGCGTCTGCATTCCAGCCTGCTGCCCGGTCTGGATGGCCGAGTACATCTGCGCGATCTTGCCCTCGCGGATCAGGTTGCGGATGGCAGGCGTGCCGATCATGATCTCGTGCGCGGCGATGCGACCGCCGCAGATGCGCTTGAGCAGGCTCTGCGAAATGACCGCGCGCAGCGATTCCGACAGCATCGCGCGCATCATTTCTTTTTCCGCGGCCGGGAACACGTCGACGATGCGGTCGATCGTCTTGGCGGCCGAACTTGTGTGCAGCGTGCCGAAGACCAGGTGGCCGGTCTCGGCGCCCGTGAGCGCGAGCCGGATCGTCTCGAGGTCGCGCATTTCGCCGACCAGGATCACGTCCGGGTCCTCGCGCAGCGCCGAACGCAGGGCCTCGCTGAACCCGAGCGTATCGCGGTGCACTTCGCGCTGGTTGATCAGGCAGCGCTTCGATTCGTGCACGAACTCGATCGGGTCCTCGATCGTGATGATGTGGTCGGGCCGGTTGTCGTTGACGTAGTTGACCATCGCGGCAAGCGTGGTCGACTTGCCCGAGCCCGTGGGCCCCGTGACGAGCACCAGGCCGCGCGGCTGCATCGCGACGTCCTTGAAGATCTTCGGCGCGTTCAGGTCATCGAGCGTCAGCACCACCGAGGGAATGCTGCGGAACACGGCTGCCGCGCCGCGGTTCTGGTTGAATGCGTTGACGCGGAAGCGCGCGAGCTTCGGGATCTCGAACGAAAAATCGGTCTCGTAGAATTCTTCGTACGCCTTCCGTTGCTTGTCATTCATGATGTCGTACACCATGCTGTGCACTTCCTTGTGCGTCAGCGGTGGCATGTTGATCCGCTTCATGTCGCCGTCGACGCGGATCATGGGCGGGACGCCCGACGACAGGTGCAGGTCGGAGGCTTTGTTCTTGACGGCGAATGCCAGAAGCTGCGCGATGTCGACGGCCATCATGACTCCCTTGGGCCTGCGTCCCGCACCCGGATGCGGATGGTCTCGCAGGCGGACCGCAGTATAGATCAGGCCCTCCGACCCCAATATGTTAACTGCTCCGCAGTTCTCACCCGCCGCGCTGCAGACGGTGCGCGACCGCATCGACCGGGCGGCGCGACAGGTGGGCCGCGAGCCGACGGAGATCTGTCTGCTCGCGGTGGGCAAGCAGCAGCCGGCGTCGATGCTCCGCGCGGCCTACGACGCCGGGCAACGCGATTTCGGCGAGAACTTCGCGCAGGAAGGCGCCGCGAAGGCCGACGAACTGGCGGACCTCGCCGACCTGCGCTGGCATTTCATCGGTCACCTGCAGGCGAACAAGACGCGCGAAGTCGCCGAACGATTCGCCTGGGTGCACACCGTGGACCGCGAACGTATAGCCTCCCGCCTCAGCGCCCAGCGACCACACCACGCGCCGCCGCTGCAGGTCCTGCTGCAGGTGCGGCTTGCCGACGAGCCTGCCAAGGGCGGCATCGCGCCGGACGCGGTGGCGTCGCTCGCCACGGTCGTCGCAACCCTGCCGCGGCTCCGGCTCAGGGGCCTGATGTGCATTCCCCCGCCCGCGCCGACGCTCGAGGCGCAGCGCGCGCCGTTTCGCGAGTTGCGCGTGCTGCTGGAGCGACTCAACGCAAACGGCCACCAACTGGACACGCTCTCCATGGGGATGAGCGACGACCTGGAGGCCGCGGTCATGGAAGGCGCGACGATCGTGCGCGTCGGCACGGCGATATTCGGCGCGCGGCCTCGCGATTGACGGCGCCTGTCAACACGGCGGATCACACTCGATGAAAAAGCGCATCGCATTCGTGGGCGGCGGCAACATGGCAACCTGCCTGGTCGGCGGCTTGATCGCGCGGGGCACGATGGCCGCCTCGATCGTCGTCGCGGACCCGGTCGAGTCACAACGGCAAAAGCTCCAGGCCAGGTTCGGCGTACAGACCGACGCGTCGGGCGCGACCGCCGTGCACGAAGCCGACGTCGTCGTGCTGGCCGTGAAACCCCAGCAGATGGCGGAGGCCGCGCGCGCCATCGCGCCGACGGTGGCCGGACGGCGGCCGCTCGTGATCTCGATCGCGGCGGGCATCCGGCTGGCGGACCTCGGCCGCTGGCTCGGCCCCGGGGTCCCGCTCGTGCGCACGATGCCGAACCTGCCGGCCCTGATCGATGCAGGCGTCACGGCGCTGTTCGCGCCGCCCGAGGTCGACGCGGAAGCGCGACTCGACGCCGAGACCATCCTCGGCACCTGCAGCAAGACGGTCTGGATCGAGCGCGAAGAACTGATGGACGTGGTGACCGCCGTCTCCGGCACCGGGCCGGCGTATTTCTTCCTGCTGATGGAAATCCTGCAGGCCGCAGCCGTCGATCTCGGCCTCGACCCGGAGACGGCCCGGACGCTCTGCATCGAGACCGCGCAGGGCGCCGGACGCATGGCGGCCGCATCGGAATTCGCGCCGGCGACCCTGCGTGAGCAGGTCACGTCACGCGGTGGCACGACCGCCGCGGCCATGCTCGTGCTTAACGACGCCGGCGTGCGTGATATTTTTGCGCGGGCCGTCGCCGCCGCGTCCGATCGCTCCAGTGAACTGGCGCGGGAATACGGCGCCGGCTGAGATTCAGTCCGAACGACCAGAGGCAGGACCTGCAACGATGAACGACGCGCTGTATTTCGTGCTGAACACGCTGCTCACGCTGGTCGTGGTCGTATTCCTGCTGCGGCTCCTGATGCCCCTCGTCCGGGCGGATTTCCGCAACCCGTTCGGCGAGGCGGTGCTCAAGATCACGAACCCGCTGGTGCTGCCGCTGCGGCGGGCCATGCGGCCTGGTCGACGGTTCGACCCTGCCTCGCTCGTCGCCCTGCTGATCGTGCATTTCGTCAAGACGACCGTGCTGCTGCTCGTGCGCGGCGCCACGCTGCGGCTCGACACGGTGCTCGTCGCGGGGTTGTACGGGCTGCTGATCACGGTCATCCAGTTCTATTTCTACGCGGTGCTGATCTACGCGCTCATGAGCTGGTTCGGCGGCGCGGCGTACAGCCCCGTCGGCCTCGTGCTGAGCCGACTGTGCGAACCCCTGCTCGCGCCGTTTCGCCGGCTCATCCCGCCGATCGGCGGGCTGGACCTCTCCGCGCTGTTCCTGATGATCGCCCTGCAGGCCGTGCTCATCCTGCTGCGCTCGTCCTGACTCACGGTCCAGCACCACGCCCATCTGACGATGTCGACCACGATCCGCCGCGACGGTGTGGACGTGCTGCTCGAGGTGCGCGTGCAGCCCCGCGCGTCGCGCAACGAGTTCGCCGGGGTCGTCGGCACCCGGTTACGTGTCCGGCTCAACGCGCCTCCGGTCGACGGCCGCGCCAATGCCGCGCTGGTGGACTTCGTC
>JAJTCR010000258.1 GCA_021325695.1 Steroidobacteraceae bacterium
CGAGCCCGGCGGTCACCTCGGGCGGCGAGCTCAAGATGCTGCGGCTCGCGTGCCTCGGTTTCACGCCGCCCTCGCCCACCCGCGTCGATGCGTTCGTCGCGCGCCGCGGTGGGGAGCGCCAGGCCTGGGACCGCATCGGCGAGGACTACGTCACCCGGCTGGGCGCGCGTTTCAGCAAGGCGGACCACGTTGTCGACAAGGGCCTCGTCAACTACCTTTACGTTGGCGCGCTCGCGCAGGCTCTGCCGCACGCGAAGATCATCCACGTGCGCCGCAACCCGTTCGACGTGGCCTGGTCGTGCTTCCGCCATCGTTTCCACGACGGGCTCGCCTGGAGCTACAACTTCGACTCGATCGCCGCGTTCCTGCGCGGCTACGCCGAGATGTGCCAGCACTGGAAGGAGACGTTGCCGGACCGCATCCTCACGGTGGAGTTCGAGCGCCTCGTGCTCGAGTCGGAGAACGAGACGCAGCGCGTCTTCGAGTTCCTCGAACTCGAGCGGCCGGCCGACTGGCAGGCGTTCCACCGCAAGAGCTCGGCCGTGCTGACCTCGAGCCAGCTGCAGGTGCGCCGGCCGCTCAACGCCGAGGGCATCGGGGCCTGGAAGCGGTACGAGCGCCACCTCACGCCGATGGTGGAGGCGCTGGTCAGGTTCGGGCTGCTGCGCAAGCCGGAACCCGAGGTGCCGGCTTGAGCGAAGTCCGCCGGTCGCACGCCAAGCTCGAAGCGCTGCTCGACGAGGGCGTCAGGGCACTCGACACCCAGCCCCAAATCGCAGCACAGAAGGCGCACCAGATCCTCGGCGCCGCGCCCGGGCACCTGCGTGGCGCGTTGCTGCTCGGCATCGCCCAACGCAAGCTCGGCGATCTCAGCGGCTCCGCGCAGGTATTGCAGTCGCTCGTGGCGACACGGCCCGAGTGGGCCCCGGCCCACTACGAACTCGGTGTCACGCTGGGCATGTCGGAGCGCAATCGCGAAGCGCTCGCCGCGCTGCACCGCGCCGCCAGGCTCATGCCGGACATCGGCGAGGCGTGGCGGCTGATCGCCGACCTGCTGCTCTTGCTGGGCGACCCGTCGAGTGCCGACAAGGCCTATGCGAACCACATCGCGGTCTCGACCGGCAATCCGCAGTTGCGCAGGCCGGCGGCCGCGCTGTGTGACGACCGGCTGGACGAGGCGCAGCAGTTGCTCGAGGCACACCTCGTCGAGCATCCTGCCGACGCGCAGGCGATGCGGATGTTGGCCGAAGTGCTCGCGCGCATGGGGCGGCTCGAGGAATCCGAACGCATGCTGGCGCGTTGCCTCGAGGCCGCGCCCGGCCTGCTCGCCGCTCACGATCGCGCGATCGCGGATTTCGCGACTGTGCTGGCGAAGTATCCCCGGAACGCGAAAATCTGGCTCGCGTACGGCCACACGCTGCGCACGGCCGGCCGGCGCGACGAAGCGGTTGCGGCGTATCGGCGCAGTCTCGACCTTGCACCGTCGCTCGGCGAGGCGTATTGGAGCCTCGCAAATCTGAAGACGTTCCGCTTCGGCGAGGACGACATCGCCGCAATGCGCGCGCAACTCCTCCGCGAGGACCTTGGGTTCGAGGACCGCGTGCACTTTCACTTCGCCCTCGGCAAGGCGTACGAGGACCTCAGGGACTACGCGCCGTCGTTCGAACAGTACGCCGCAGGGAATGCCGTGCGCCGAGCCAACCTGCGGTACGACCCCGACGACACTCACCGCTTCGTCGAGCGCAGCAAGGCCGTGTTCACCCGCGAATTGTTCGATTCCAGGGCGGGCCAGGGCCACTTCGACGATGCGCCGATCTTCGTGATCGGCATGCCGCGCTCCGGCTCGACCCTGGTCGAGCAGATCCTTTCGAGCCACTCGCGCGTCGAAGGCACGATGGAACTGCAGGACATGGTGCAGCTCGCCCGGTCGATGGTGGACGACCCGGCCAACCAGCCGCGGCAATGGTTTCCTGAAGTCGTGCAGGCCGCCGACGCGGCGGCGCTGTCGCGCCTTGGCCAGCGGTACATCGCGCAGACGCGCATCCACCGCAAGGCCGGCACGCCGTATTTCATCGACAAGATGCCGAACAACTGGATGCACGCGGGACTGATCCACCTGATCCTGCCGAACGCGAAGATCATCGACACCCGGCGTTACCCGATGAGCGGCTGCTTCTCGAACTTCAAGCAGCTCTACGCGCGCGGGCACCAGTTTGCGTATTCGATCGAGGACATCGCGCGCTACTACCTGGACTACGTCGACCTGATGGCCCATTTCGACACGGTGCTGCCGGGTCGCATCCATCGCGTCGTTTATGAACGCATGGTCGAGGACACCGAGGACGAAGTTCGCAGGCTGCTCGAGTACTGCGGCCTGCCGTTCGAAGAGGCCTGCCTGAAGTTCTACGAGACCGAGCGCGCGGTGCGGACGCCGAGCTCCGAACAGGTGCGCCAGCCCATCTTTCGCGACGGCGTCGAGCAGTGGAAGAATTACGAGCCGTGGTTGGGGCCGCTCGCGACCGCGCTCGGCGCGGCGCTCGACTCCTACCCCGAGGCGCCGCCCGCGCCGACTCATCCGGATCAGCTCGGTTCGTAGCCGAACTTCTCTACCCACGGCGCGAGCGCTGGCAGCACGGGTTCGAGCTGCCCGCGGTACGCACGCCACTGGCCCGATCCGTCGAACAGCCCGCGCCGCACCTGCGACGCGCTCGGTGTGCTGATTTCCCGCGCCGCGGCCGTACGTTCGAAGCGACGCACCGCGTCCGTCCACTCGGCGCCGACGAACTGCGCGAGCGCGCGCGTCCGTTCATCGAAATTCGCGACCAGGGCTTCGTACCCGACGACGTGCACCGGCAGGCCGAGCGCCGCGAGGTGACGTTCCGTGAGGTGCATGGCGGCGTCGTAGTGGCGCGCGATCCCCTCGACGCTCGTGAGCTGGTAGGTGAGCGCATTGGCGACGAAATTCCGTCGGTAGCAACTCAGCACGACGTCGCGCGGATCGCGCCGGCAGCACACGATCCGCGCCTGCGGAAACAATCGGGCGATCATCGGCAGCTTGATGCCGTAGAGCGGCGACATGTCGACGAAAACCTTGCCTTCGAAGTCCGGTACGGCCTCGCGCACGCGCTGCCAGTAAGCGGTGCGTGCCTGGTCGGCGAGCGCCTGGTCGAGCGGTTCGAGGTGCGCGAGCGACGCATCATCCTTGAGGAACGCAAGATCCGCGGTCGCGAGCGTGCCCCCTTCCTCGAGCACACGCACGTCGGGCAGCGACGCGAGGATCGTTTCGACGAGCGTGACACCCGACCGCAGGTAACCCAGCAGGAAGACGTGTTCGCGCACGGGCGATCCGATACTCGCCGGCGCCGTCTTGCGCCACGCGTCGGCCGGCTGTCGCTCGAACCATCCGGCCAGCCGCTCGAGGAATGCGAGGTGACTCTCGACCGCTCCACCCGTGCCGAAGCGACGCGCGTGGCGGCGCGCGAACGTCTGCTTCATCCGGCCATAGAGCTCGAACGCCTGGTCGGCACGACCGAGGCCGTGCAGGGCGTCCGCGAGCAGGTGCGTCGCGATCTGTCGCTGGCGCACCTTGAGGACCCCGCGCGCGAGCAGCGGCTCGAGCCGCACCCGGGCCGCCTCGAACTCGCGGCCATCGACCTCGACGCGCGCCAGCGCGAGCGTCGCGACCGGATGGTCGGGCTCTAGCCGCAGAGCCTCGGCCGCGAGCTTGGCCGCGACGTCCGTCTGGCCGGCCCGCGCTTCGAGGAACGCCAGGTCGGCGCGCGGGGCGGGATCGTTCGGCGCCAGGTGGGCCGCGCATCGGAACGCAGCCCGCGCGTCGGTCGTGCGGCCTTCGCCGGCACACGCGGCGGCGAGCGCATTCCAGGCCTCGACGCTCGCCGGCGCGAGGGCCGTCGCCTTCGTCAAGACCTCGATCGCCTCCGCACCCCGGTCTTCCGCCAGCAGCAGACGTCCGATGTCGATCACGATGGCTGCGTCGTGAGGCGCGAGCTTGAGCGCGCGATTGAGCAGTTCACCGGCCGCATCGAGGCGTCCCGCGTCGCGCAGGGCCTCTGCTCGGATACGCAACAATGTCGGATGCGCGAGCCGCTCCTTCGCGGCCGCCTCTGCGTACCGCACCGCGGCAGGCAGGTCGCCTTCGGCGCGTGCCCGCGTGGCTTTGGCCACCAGCGACAGCAGGCGGCTGGAACGTTCGTTTTGCATCGGGGCGGCAGCGCTGGACGCGTGGACGACGGGACGGGATTGTAGCAACGAGCCGCAGCGGAGCGGTCGATCGTCACGACCGGTCAGGCTCGGGGATGCGCGAACGGCACTCCGTGGGCCCACACTTGCGTAATTCCGTGCCCACGGACGTAAACGGCATCAATTGAACTTCCGACCGGCGGTAGTCGACGGCGAAGCGTCGCATGCGACCGATCATGTCCACGCCGATCAGCAGCGCCGGCTCGTCGGTGAGGTCCCAGATGCGGAAGACGTGCATGTCGCCGAACGTGACGTGCAGGTTGCGCAGACGCGCACCGCCGATGCGCAGCGTCGGCACCACGAACGAGGTGCCGACGTACGTCTGCTCCGTCGCCCCGATTACGCGCGACTGCGTGCGACGACGCGGATCGATGCTTCCGCTCAAGGCATCATGCAAGGCGGCGTTCCCGAGCGTTCGCTCGGCGCCCGTGTCGATGATCGCCTTGACCGCGATGCGACCCGCGTGCCCGTCGATCAGCAGCAGACCGCGGTGGTTCCTGGCGTGCACGAGGTAAAAGTTGCCGCGGGGTCGCTTGCCGTTCGAGCGCTCGATGCGGACCCGGTCCGCCGTGAAGTCGGCGTCGATGCGGTACTCGGAAAACCCTTCCATGCCAAGGATGCCGTCCGTATCCGCAAACACGCGACTCTCCAGCACGGGCACCGCGCCCGGGTCGATCTCGAGATCGCCGGCACGCAGCGACGCGACGTCGACCGACGGCAACGTGGCGGACCCGGTCACGCCGTGCAGGTCGATTTTTCCGGACGCGGACGGCTGCAATGCGAGTTCGGTCACGAGGCGCGGAGAGATCGCCGAACGATTGGCTCCCGTGTCGACGACGAAGCGGTAGGGGCCCTGGCCGTTGAACTCGACGCTCG
>JAJTCR010000505.1 GCA_021325695.1 Steroidobacteraceae bacterium
ACCGAGACCGGCGAGATCCTCGCCAAGGCCAACGAGATCCTCGCGGCCGCGACCGTGCAGAAGCTGATCCAGGCCGGCATCGCCGAGATCCGCGTGCTGTACGTGAACGACCTCGACCGCGGCCCGTTCATCTCCGACACGCTGCGCATCGACCCGACCAAGAACCGGATGGAGGCGCTCGTCGAGATCTACCGCATGATGCGCCCGGGCGAGCCGCCGACGCGCGACGCGGCCGAGAACCTGTTCCAGAACCTGTTCTTCAATCCCGAGCGCTACGACCTCTCGGCCGTGGGCCGGATGAAGTTCAACCGCCGCGTCGGTCGCGAGGAAGTCAAGGGCGCCGGCATCCTGTACGACGTCCTGCACTTCCAGCGCCGCGGCGACGAGTTCGCCAAGGGCCTGATCGAGCGCAACGGCGAGACCTCCGACATCATCGACGTGCTGCGCACGCTGATCGACATCCGCAACGGCAACGGCACGGTCGACGACATCGACCACCTCGGCAACCGTCGCGTGCGTTCGGTCGGTGAAATGGCCGAGAACGCGTTCCGCGTCGGCCTCGTGCGCGTCGAGCGCGCCGTCAAGGAGCGCCTGACGATCGCCGAGAGCGAAGGCCTGATGCCGCAGGACATGATCAACGCGAAGCCGGTCGCGGCCGCGGTGAAGGAGTTCTTCGGCTCCTCGCAGCTCTCGCAGTTCATGGACCAGAACAACCCGCTGTCCGAGGTGACGCACAAGCGTCGCGTCTCGGCGCTCGGCCCGGGCGGCCTCACGCGCGAGCGCGCGGGCTTCGAGGTCCGCGACGTGCACCCGACCCACTACGGCCGCGTGTGCCCGATCGAGACGCCGGAAGGCCCGAACATCGGCCTGATCAACTCGCTGTCGGTACCTGGTCTCGAGCCGGTACCAGAACGAGTTCATGTTCTCGACGCCGGACAAGATCCAGTTCATGGACGTCTCGCCGAAGCAGATCGTCTCGGTGGCCGCCTCGCTGATCCCGTTCCTCGAGCACGACGACGCGAACCGCGCGCTGATGGGCTCGAACATGCAGCGCCAGGCCGTGCCGACGCTGCGGTCCGAGACGCCGCTCGTGGGCACCGGCATGGAGCGCCCCGTCGCGATCGACTCGGGCGTGACCGTGATCGCGCGCCGCTCGGGCAGAACCTGCTCGTCGCGTTCATGTCGTGGAACGGCTACAACTTCGAGGACTCGATCCTGATCTCCGAGCGGGTCGTGCAGGAAGACCGCTTCACGACGATCCACATCGAGGAGCTCACCTGCGTCGCGCGCGACACGAAGCTCGGCCCCGAGGAGATCACCGCGGACATCCCGAACGTCGGCGAGTCGGCGCTGGCCAAGCTCGACGAGGCCGGCATCGCCTTCAACGGCGCCGAGGTCAAGGCGGGCGACATTCTCGTGGGCAAGGTCACGCCCAAGGGCGAGACGCAGCTCACGCCGGAAGAGAAGCTGCTGCGCGCGATCTTCGGCGAGAAAGCGTCCGACGTGAAGGACACCAGCCTGCGCGTGCCGCCGGGCATGGACGGCACGGTGATCGACGTGCGCGTGTTCACGCGCGACGGCGTCGAGAAGGACAGCCGTGCGCTGTCGATCGAAAAGTCCGAGATCGAGAAGGTCCGCAAGGACCTGGCCGACCAGCAGCACTCGCTGCTCGTGGGCAAGGTCGCCGCGGGCGGCCCCCGCAAGCTCAAGCCGGGCAGCCGGATCGCGGCCGACTACCTCGCCGACCTGCCGCGCGAGCACTGGCTCGAGGTGCGGCTCGAGGACGAGGAGGCCAATGCGGGCCTCGAGCTCACCGCCGAGCGCATGCGCGCCCAGCGCAAGGAGTTCGAGCGCCGGCTCGAGGAGAAACGCCAGAAGATCACGCAGGGCGACGACCTCGCCCCGGGCGTGCTCAAGATGGTGAAGGTCTACCTCGCGGTGAAGCGCCGCGTGCAGCCGGGCGACAAGATGGCCGGCCGCCACGGCAACAAGGGCGTAATCTCGACGATCGTTCCGGTCGAGGACATGCCGTTCGCCGCCGACGGCACGCCGGTCGACATCGTGCTGAACCCGCTCGGCGTCCCGTCGCGCATGAACATCGGCCAGATCCTCGAGACCCACCTCGGCTGGGCCGCGAAGGGCCTCGGCATCAAGATCGGCAACATGCTCGACGCGGGCCGGCAGGCCGGCGAAGTGCGCGCGCTGCTCGACGCGGTCTACAACCGCTCGGGCGGCAGGCCCGAGGACCTCGACTCGCTCGACGACGAGGAGATCGTCGCGCTCGGCAACAACCTCCGCGCGGGCGTGCCGATGGCGACGCCGGTGTTCGACGGTGCGGCCGAGACCGAGATCAAGTACATGCTGAAGCTGGCCGACCTCCCGGAGAGCGGCCAGACGACGCTGTACGACGGTCGCACGGGCGAGCGCTTCGAGCGCGACGTCACGGTCGGCTACATGTACATGCTCAAGCTCAACCACCTGGTCGACGACAAGATGCACGCGCGCTCGACG
>JAJTCR010000259.1 GCA_021325695.1 Steroidobacteraceae bacterium
CCAGTAGCGAACCTCGATGCGACCGCCCGCCGGCGTGTACTTGACGGCGTTGCTGACGAGGTTGTGAAAAATCGAGTGCAGCTCGGTTTCGGCGCCGAGGAGCAAGGCGTCGGACTCGAGGCGCAGCACGAACTCGCCCGGCGGCTCGGGCCGTGACAAGGCTTCCTTGCGGATCAGCGCGAGCATGCCGCCCACGTCGACGTACGCATGCTCCGCTGCACCCGTCCCCGCCTCGAGTCGCGAGAGCTCGAGCAGGTCCTGCACGATGTTCTTCATGCGCTCGGACTGGCGCTGCATCTCACGCACGGGCTCGCGCCAGGCGGCGTCGAGCCCCGGGTCCTCGGCGAGCGTGTCGAGATAACCGCCCACGACCGTGAGCGGCGAGCGCAGTTCGTGCGATGCGTTCGCGACGAAGGGCCCCACTCGTTCGTCGTGACGAGGTTGAACGCGAACCAGCGGTCGCCCTGGTCGGGCATGTGGATGCGGGGCCCGACGCCTTCCCCTCCCCCGCGCACGTACTCGACGAACTCCGGCTGCCGGATCAGGTTGTCGAGGCGCAACCCGTAATCGAGCTTGCGACGCAGCCCGAGCCATTGCCCCGCCGTGCGGTTGAACCAGAGGATCTCGCGCGTCGGCCCGAGCAGGATGGCGCCGTCGGGCATCGCCGAGGTCATGCGTCGCAGTTCGCGCAGCAGCGTGAGCACGCGCCGCTTGTGAAAGCGCTTGCGCTGGTACAGCCGGTGCGCAAGGTCGACCACGTCGCCCCAGAGGCCAGTCATGTTCGGCGGCTTGAGCGTGCTGCGCAGCCGGAGCCAGCGCTCGAGCCGGATCAGGTTGCGGACGTGCCAGGCGAGCACCGCGCCGAGGTACGTCGCGGCGAACAGCGCCACGCGATCGAAGATCGCGCCCAAGAGCAGCGCCGTGAGCAATCCGCCGACGACGAGCAGCACGTGTCGCCAGGCGGGTCGGGAGAGCGTGGGCATCCGAGGCGGTCCCCGCAACCGTCACTCCGGCCGGGTCGAAAAGCGATAGCCCGAGCCACGCACGGTCTGGATCAGCGAATCGCAGCCGAACGGCTCGAGCGCCTTGCGCAGGCGACGAATGTGCACGTCGACGGTGCGCTCCTCGACGTACACGTTGCCGCCCCACACGCGGTCGAGCAGTTGGCCCCGCCCATAGACGCGCTCCGGGTGCTCCATGAAGAACTGCAGCAACCGGTATTCGGTCGGGCCGAGCGGCACGGTCTGCTCACCGGAGGTCACGCGGTGGCTCACCGCGTCGAGCTTCAGTGCACCAGCCTCCATGGTGCCGTCGGCGGCGTTCGGCGACGCCCGGCGCAGCACCGCCTGCACGCGTGCGAGCAGTTCGCGCGGGCTGAAGGGCTTCGTGACGTAGTCGTCCGCGCCGCCCTCGAGCCCGGCGACCTTGTCATGCTCGTCCGCCCGTGCGGTCAGCATGATCACGGGCAGGTCCTGCGTCTCCTTGTTGCGCTTGAGAAACCGGGTGAGCTCGAGGCCGCTCTGGTCCGGCAGCATCCAGTCCACGAGCAGCAGGTCGGGCCGTGAATCGGCGATGCAGGAGCGTGCCTCACCGCAGTCCTCGGCCTCACGGACGCTGAAACCCGCCCGACGCAGCCCGAACGCGATCATGTCGCGGATCGGCTTTTCGTCTTCGACGATCAGGATCTGCTTGCCCGTCATGGTCACTTCGCCCGCCGCCTGAGGCATTGCAGGCGCATTACAGGCTGCAATTATGACATTCCCGTGACAGCGGGCCCGGTCGTGGGCCGTGCGACGTCGTCGCGCACGTACGTGGGCACCGCGTGAGCCGCATCGACGCCTTCGCCGCGCGCGAGCATGGCCGCGCCCAGCCGTGCGATCGCGTCGGCACGCGGAAAGACGCCGTCATGAAACCGCAACCCGGCCGCCTCGAGTCGCTGCCGAAGCTCCGGATATCGGGCGACGCCGTTGCCCGCGAAATGCCGCACGCCCGCAGGCGCCTCGACGCGGTCCGCAGGCCCCACGCGCTCCGGTGTGAGCGGCCTGGCCCAGGTCGCGGTGGCGTCGACCCGGTAACAGGCCCAGTACAGCTCGTTCATGCGCGCGTCGTTGCAGACCAGCACGTCTTCGACTGCCGCAGGGGCCGAGGCCAGGAAAGCGACCGCGGCGAGGCTCGAGACGGGTGCGACCTCGAGGCCGGCGCCGTAGGCGAGCCCCTGGATCACGCCCGCGGCAATGCGCAGTCCGGTGAAGCCGCCGGGACCGCGACCGAACGCAAGCCCGTCGAGGTCGCGCAGCCGGAGGCCGGCTTCGGCGAGCGATTCGTCGACCATGGGCAGGATGAGTTCGGCGTGACTGCGCTCGGTCAGCACCTCACGCAGCACGAGTCTGCCGTCACGCGTCAGCACCGCGGCCGAGCACAGCTCGGTCGAGGTGTCGATCGCGAGCACGTTTGCCTTGATGCTCGTGGCGCTCACGGCACGGCCAGCGGGAGGATGCCGAGGCGCTCGCGCAGGAACGCCTGCACCTCCTCGAGCGAGCGTGTCCGTCGCATCGGCGGCAGGCTCGTGATGAACGATCGACCGTAGCCCTTGGTCACGAGCCGGGTATCGCAGAGCATCACGACGCCGAAATCCGTCTCGTCGCGGATCAGGCGCCCGACCCCCTGCTTGAGCGCGATCACCGCCTGTGGCACCTGCTCGTCGAAAAACGGATTACCACCCTGTTCGCGGATGGCCGCGAGCCGTGCCTTCAGCAGCGGGTCGTCGGGCGCGGCGAACGGCAGCTTGTCGATGATGACGACGCTCAATGCCTCGCCCTTGACGTCGATCCCCTCCCAGAAACTGCCCGTGCCGAGCAGCACGGCGTTGCCGGCCTCGCGAAAGGCGCGCAGCAGGTGGTCGCGCGACGCACCGCCCTGGATCAGCACCGGGAACGGCGGCCGCTCGCCCCAGTGCCGATGGAGTTCCTCCACGCCTTCGCGCAGGCCACGATGACTCGTGAACAGCACGAACGCACGGCCACCGCTCGACTCGATCACCGGCAGGGCCGCGCGGATCACGTCGCGCGAGTGACCGGGCGCCCCCGGGTCGCCGAGGCCCTTCGGCAGGTACATCAGCGCCTGGTTGGCAAAGTCGAACGGACTTTCGAAACGCACCGTGTGCGCGCGGGCGAGTCCGCTGCGGCGCTTGAAGTGCGAGAAGTCCTCGCCGACCGCGAGCGTCGCCGACGTCAGCACCCATGCGGCCGGTTGCGCCTCCATCAGCGCGGACAATTGTTGCGCCACGTCGACCGGCGCGTAGTGGGCGCTCACGCTGCGTGCCGTCAGTTCGGCCCAGCGCACACCGCCGGGCGCGTCCGCGGCCGTGAGCTCGTCGAGGCGGCCCGCCGCTTCCAGCAGTCGCTCCTGCAGGCGCGTGAAGGCCGCTTCTCCGTCAGGGCCGCCGAGCGGCGCGATGACGTCCGCCAGCTCACGCGCGCGTGCGCCGAGCCCGTGCAGCGACTCGAGCAGACGCTCGGGCCACTGCGCGTGCTCGAGGCGAGCCTCCTGCCCCGCGGTGGCCGCCAGCACCGTGGCGATCTGCGCGTCGAGTCCGCTCAGGGCCGCATCGACCTTGCCCGCCATCTGCTGGGCCAGCAGCAGTTCGCCGGCGACGTCCTTCGACAGGTTCGCGAGCAGGCGTGTGCTCACGTTGTAGCCGAGGAACTGCGCCGCGACGTCCGGCAGCTGGTGCGCCTCGTCGATCACGATCGCATCGGCGCCGGGCAACAGGTCGCCGAATCCCTCTTCCTTGAGCACGAGGTCGGCCATCAGCAGGTAGTGATTCACGACGACGATGTCGGCCGCCTGCGCCTCGCGGCGTGCGGCGAGCACGAAACAGTCCTCGAACTTCGGGCATTCGGCACCGAGGCAGTTCTCGCGCGTCGACGTGACCCAGGGCCAGACGGGATCCTGCTCGCCCAGGCCCGGCAGCTCCGCGATGTCCCCACCGCGCGTCGTATACGACCACGCGCGAACCTTCGGCAGCGCGGTCGCGAGTTCGCGTCGCACGCCGCGTGCATAAGCCTGCTGCTCCGCCAGCTCGAGCCGATGCCGACAGAGGTAGTTCGCGCGCCCCTTGAGCAGTGCCACGCGAACCGGGCGTCCCAGTGCGGCGCCGACCATGGGCAAGTCCCGGTGGAACAGCTGGTCCTGCAGCGCCCGCGTCCCGGTCGACACGATGATGCGTCGCCCCGACAGCAGCGCCGGCACCAGGTACGCGAACGTCTTGCCAGT
>JAJTCR010000260.1 GCA_021325695.1 Steroidobacteraceae bacterium
GGTGACCTACGCCGTGCGCAACGTCGAGCCCGGCGACTACACCGTCTCGGCCACCTGCCGGGGCGCCGACGACGTACTCGGCCAGGACGACGACCTGCGATTTCGCGGCACACGGAACGTGGGGCTCGAGGCGGACGAGACGCTCGAGGTCGACATCGAGTAAGACCGCCGCGTGCCTGGCGCGGCACGAAGCGGCACACTGGCGCCCCACACACGAGATCCTGCAGCTTCGCCATGGCCACCAGCCTGCTCGCCCTGCTCGACGACATCACGAGCGTCCTCGACGACGTCGCGACCCTCACCAAGGTCGCCACTCGCAAGACCGCGGGCGTGCTGGGCGACGACCTGGCGCTGAACGCGCAACAGGTCACCGGGATCCGCCCGCACCGCGAGCTGCCGGTCGTGATGGCGGTCGCGAAAGGGTCGCTGGTCAACAAGGCGATCCTCGTGCCGGCCGCGTTGCTGATCAGTGCGGTCGCGCCCTGGGCGATCACGCCGTTGTTGATGATCGGCGGCCTGTACCTCTGCTTCGAGGGCGCCGAGAAGATCGTCCACCGTTTCCTGCACCAAGCCGAGGAGGAGGCGCATCGCAAGGAACTGACGGAAGCCGTCTTCGATCCCGCCGTCGACCTCGTCGCCTTCGAGAAGGATCGGATCAAGGGCGCGATCCGCACCGACTTCATCCTTTCGGCCGAGATCATCGTCATTACGCTCGGCACGGTCGCCACTGCGACGCTCGGACTGCGCATCGGCGTGCTGGTCGGCATTGCACTGCTGATGACGGTAGGCGTCTACGGCCTGGTGGCCGGCATCGTCAAGCTCGACGACGGCGCCCTTGCACTCGCGCGCACCAGCTCGAAGGCCCTGCAGGCCCTGGGGCGAGGTATCCTGGTCGCCACGCCGTGGCTGATGAAGTCCCTGTCCGTCGCCGGCACCGCGGCGATGTTCCTCGTCGGCGGCGGCATCCTCGCGCACGGCATCCCGGCGCTGCATCACGCGATCGAGGACCTGGTCCACGGCCTGCCGAGGCCGGCATCCGGGCTGGTCACGATGCTGCTCAACGCCCTCGTCGGCCTCGTTGCCGGCATGGTCGTCGTGGCCGTGGTCGGGCTGGTGCAGCGCGTCCGCGCGAGTGTCACGCGCGAATAGCGTCCTTTGACATAGTCACGGGTCTTCCACCGTGCGTGCGCTTCTCACCGCGCGTGTTTCGTGAACTGGGTCCTGATCCGGACGCAGACTGCTCACAGCCTGACGGACCGTAACGGCAGTATCGGACGCCGTGGGGAATGACCAGGAACGAGTCGTCGTGTATTCGCCGACCGCGTCTGCGCGGGTGCCGTCGCAAAGCCGGACGATCGGGCTGTCGATCGTCGCTTGGCTCGTGCTCGGCTTCGCCTGCGTGATCGGCGCCTTCGCGCTTGCGACCGGCGTATCGCTGCACGCGACACGCAAGGCCACCGCCGACCTGGGCCGGATGCAGCACGAGTTCGAACCCCTGTCGCGAGGCGTGCGCGACCTCGGCGACGGTCTCGCCGCCTTCGACCGCGCAGTCCTCGCCTTTCTTCGCACCGACACCCGCGACAACCGTGCCGCGGCGCTGGTGGCCGCCGAGCGACTCTCGGGGGCGGCGACGGAATCGGTGGACCTCACCGCGAGCGACGACGCCGAGGCCGTGACGGATCTGCTGGAGGAGATCGGTGCACACCAGGCCGAGGGCTTCAGGCTGCTGGCCATGCAGGAAGAGCGTCGACACGCGATCGCCTCGCTCGATCGGGCGTTCGCCGCACTCGATCGCCGCATCAAGAGCGCGGGCGGCGCTGGCATCGTGGTCGGCAACAGCCTGATCGCCGGCCCGTCGATTGCGGAACTGGGGCGCGCACTCGAAGCGGCACGCCACGACGTGGCAGGCGAACTCACGCGGGGAGGACGCTTCGCCGACGCTCCGAAAGGCGGCCTGACACTGCTGCGGCGCGCGTTCGAGACGCATCGCGCGGAGTTCTCGGTCTCGCCAGGTCGAAACTGGCTGTCGATGCAGATGGAGGACCTCGCCGCCGCGATCCGGTGGCGACGGCAGGCGCTGGCGCTCAACGACGGCGTCTCCAGGCGGCAGACCGCGTTTGCGAACCAGGGTGACCAGCTCGCCGCGCGGATTCGCGAACACGTCGAGGCGCCCGCGTGGCAGGACTTCAAGGAGGCCGCGGCCGGCGCGCAGGTCGCGGTCGAGCGTGCGCAGGCCTCGATACGCGGCGCCACGATCAAGGCCGTGCTGTTCGCGCTCGTCGCGCTGCTCGTGACCGCGTGGACCATCACGCGCCCCGTGCGAAGACTCACTGAGGGTACACGCAAGCTGGCCGCCGGCGACCTCACCACGCGCGTACACCCCGGCGGTGCGCGCGAGATCGAGGAACTCGCGCAGGCGTTCAACCACATGGCGGGCGAGCTGGCCGAGGCCGAGCGCGCCGTCAAGTCGTACCAGGCGCACCTCGAACACCGGGTCGAGCAGCGCACGCAGCAGCTGCGGCACCTCGCCGAGCACGACCCGCTGACCGGCCTGCCGAACCGCCGGCAGCTGTTCCGGCGCCTCGACGAAATGCTGGCCGCGGCCGAGACGGCCGGCGCTCGCGGGGCGCACATTGCGGTGCTGTTCATCGACCTCGACAATTTCAAGACCGTCAACGACACGCTGGGCCACGAGTTCGGCGACCGCGTGCTGATGAGCATCGGTGGACGGCTGCGGGAACTCGCCGGCGACCAGGGCACGATCGCACGGCTGGGAGGCGACGAATTCACGCTGGTCTACGAGTATTCCGGGAATTTCGCCGAAGTCATGCAGCGCGCCGAGCACGTCGTGGCGGGTTTCCAGCGACCGTTGCAGATCGACCGCCGCGAAGTGGCCGTGGGCGCCAGCTGCGGCGTGGCGCTCTACCCCGGCCACGGCCGCGACGCCGAGAAGCTGCTGCGTGCGGCGGACGTCGCGTTGTTCCGGGCCAAGGAGCTCGGCCGCAACCGCCTGTGCGTGCACGACCCGTCGATGCTGCTGCAGGCGTCGAACCGTTTCCGTGTCGAACAGGCGCTGCGCAAGGCGATCGAGGGCGGCGAATTCGTGCTGCACTACCAGCCCGTCGTCTGCCTCGGCCGCCAGCGCACCACCGGCGTCGAGGCACTGTTGCGCTGGCGACGCGACGACGACGTGATCGTTCCGGCCGGCGACTTCATCGCGATCGCCGAGCAGTCGGGCCTGATGCTCGAACTCAACGAGTGGATCCTCGAGACGGCCGCCGAGGCCTGCGCCCGCTGGCGTCGCGAAGGCTGGCCCGACGCACGGGTCGCGATCAACGTGTCGGCGCAGCAGTTCGTCACCGGCAACTTCCTGCTCGATCTCGAGCGGCTCCTTGCGCGGCACGGGCTGCCGCCGCAGGCGATCGAACTCGAGCTGACCGAAACCATGCTGCAGACCGGCGCGGTGACCGTGGAGACCTTGCACAACCTGCGCCTGCTCGGCATCGACACCGCGCTCGACGACTTCGGCACCGGCTATTCGTCGCTCACGTCGATCGAGCAGTTGCCGTTGAGTCGCGTGAAGCTTGATCGCAGCGTGATCCGTGGCGTCGACAGCAATCCGCGCTCGGCGGCGATCGTGCACTCGATCATCCGGCTCTGCCGCAACCTGGGATTGCAGGTCACGGTCGAGGGCGTCGAGCGGGTCTCGCAGCTCGATTTCCTGGCAGCCTGCGGCGAAGTGTCGGTCCAGGGTTTCCTGATGGCGCGTCCGATCGAGCAGGCGGCCATCATCGACCTGGTACGCGGCATGCGCGGCAAGCTCGACGCACTGCTGACCGAGGCCGAGCAGCAGCGCGCCGCGACGCTCGAGGACGACCTCACGAGTTCGGTGCGCATGCTGCGCCGGGC
>JAJTCR010000261.1 GCA_021325695.1 Steroidobacteraceae bacterium
GTGACTTTTTCGGACAAAGGTTCGGCACGGCCGCCACTACGTCTTCGAAGTGAACCACAGGCACGGTGACGCGCAAGGGGGCCTGTCCGCACCACCTTTTCAAGAACGAGCGCAAGGTTCAGTCGCCGTCCGCCGCGGCGCAACGTAAACGTGGACTTGGAAAATGCTGCAATGCGTCTTTCGGGTACGAGAGGCCAGTGTTATACGAGGGGGACCACGTTGTCGCGTTCCGTCCGGTCGGCCGGCAGCTTAGAAACCAATTCCAGGTCCAGGGAGCACAGATGAAGATCAAGACAGTGGCCGGCGCGGCCATGGCGGCAATGTTACTGCTCGTTTCCGCGAACGATGCGTTGGCCGGCGACGATCCCAAGGTCGCGGCAGAGGTGATGGCACTGGCGCGGGCGCAGTGGGCGGCGGAGGTCGCCGGCAAGAACGTGGCCGAGCAGTCGGTCGCCACGGCCGAGGCTTACACGGAGTTCAACCCCGATTTCCCGATGCGGCTCGAAGGCAAGGCTCTCGCCAACAGGCTGACCGAGGCACAGTCGTTGGACGGTTCGAAGTCCCTGGCTGCCGACATGGTCAACCCGAAGGTGCAGGTCTACGGCGACACGGCGGTCCTGACGTACAACTTCGTCGGGATCGTGCGCGACAGTGGATGCTGGTCCACGCCAACTTCGCACCGGCGGCGACGAAGTACTAGGGGCCCGCGCGCGCCCGACGGGCTCAGAAGCGCCCCGCCGATCGTACGACGCGGGCGCTGCCTTCCGGCGGCGCAGCTGGAGCGTGACTTCGAGGCAGTCCGGTAGAATGCCGCCACCTCGGGTCACGCGAATCCCGCATGCCTCTCTCCGTCGTCATCCTGGCCGCCGGCCAGGGCAAGCGCATGAAGTCGGACCTGCCGAAGGTCCTGCAACCGCTTGCCGGCCGGCCGCTGCTCAAGCATGTCATCGACACGGCGCGTGAGCTCGAAGCGACCGATGTCCACGTCGTCTACGGCCACGGCGGCGAGCGCGTCCGCGAAATGCTGGGGCGGGACAACGTGGCCTGGGCGCTGCAGGCCGAGCAACTCGGCACCGGTCACGCCGTGCAGCAGGCGATGCCGGGGGTGCCGGACGATCATCTCGTGCTCGTGCTCTACGGCGACGTCCCGCTGGTGCAGTCATCGACGCTCCGGCGACTGCTCGACGCCGCGGCGACGGGCGACGCCCTCGCGATCCTGAGCGTGCGCATGCGCGACCCGACGGGCTACGGCCGCATCGTGCGCGACCGCGCCGGCAACGTGGCGCGCATCGTCGAGCACAAGGACGCGAACCAGAAGGAACGAGCC
Source organism: Steroidobacteraceae bacterium (assembly GCA_021325695.1). Taxonomy (GTDB): domain Bacteria; phylum Pseudomonadota; class Gammaproteobacteria; order Steroidobacterales; family Steroidobacteraceae; genus RPQJ01. Next base: position 1,328 of record JAJTCR010000261.1, read on the forward strand.
ATCGACGAGGTCAACACGGGGTTGATGGCCGCGTCCGCACGTCGGTTGCGCGAATGGCTCGGCCGGCTGCGCAACGACAATGCGCAGGGCGAATATTACCTGACCGACGTCGTCGTGATGGCGGCGCGCGCGGGACTGAAGGTCAACGCGGTCCTCGCCGAGCGCGAGGACGAGGTGCTCGGCGTCAACGACAAGGTGCAGCTCGCCGAGGTCGAGGCTGTCTATCGTCGCCGTCGTGCCCGCGAGCTGATGCTGCAGGGCGTGACGCTGGTCGATCCCGACCGGTTCGACGCGCGCGGACCGGTGCACGTCGGCCACGACGTCTACATCGACGTCAACGTGCTGCTCGAGGGAACCGTGCGCATCGGCAACCGCGTGCGGATCGGCCCGAACGTCGTGGTCCGCAACTGCGACATCGGCGACGACGTCGAAATCCTGCCGAACTGCGTGTTCGACGGTGCGAAGATCGGGGCGCGCGCGATCGTGGGCCCCTTCGCACGCCTGCGCCCCGATGCGGTGCTCGGCGACGAAGTGCACGTCGGCAACTTCGTCGAGATCAAGAAAGCCGAGCTCAAGCGTGGCGCTAAGGCGAACCACCTCACCTACCTCGGTGACGCGACGATCGGTGCGCGCGTCAACGTCGGGGCGGGCACGATCACCTGCAACTACGACGGCGCCAACAAGTGGCACACCGAGATCGGCGAGGGCGCGTTCATCGGCTCCGGCACGATGCTCGTGGCGCCGGTGACCGTTGGTCCGGAAGCAACCATCGGCGCGGGCTCGACCATCACGCGCGACGCGCCCGACGGGAAGCTGACGCTCGAGCGCAGCAAGCAGACGACCGTAGACGGCTGGCAGCGGCCCGTGAAAAAACAACCGAAGGGCTGACGATGCGACAGTCATGGCCCACCGCGCCCGGCGGCCGGGAGCATTCCGCGCCGCCTGCCCAGGGCTGCTGGCTGCACGTCGTCGAGCCGACCGATCAGGACCTCGCGGCCGTGCGTGGGTTCGGCGTGCCCGCATCGCTGCTCGACCAGGTGCACGACGTCGACGAGCGCCCGCGCGTCGAGGTGGCGGGTGAATGCGTGCTGGTCGTTCTGCAATACCCGGCGCCGACGGGTCGGCCGGACGGGCCGCCATGGCGCACGCTGCCACTCAACGTCCTGCTGACGCCAAGAGGCGTCGCCACGGTTTCGCTCGAGGCACCACCGTTCCTCGCGTCGATCGCGGAGGGCCGTGACCCACCACCGGACACCGCGCGCCCGGTCGAACTGGTGCTGCAGTTGTGCTGGAAGATCGCCGACGCCTATCTCGGGGCGTTGCGCGACATCAACGCGCGCGTCGACGAACTCGAGGGGCAGCTGCGCCGCGCGCTGCGCAACGAAGAGGTGCTCGGGTTGCTCCAGCACCAGAAGAGCCTGACGTACTTCGCCACCGGCATGAAATCGAACGAACTGATGCTGGAACGGTTCGAGGCCACCACCCAGGCGCAGCTCGATGCCGCGGGCAACGAGCTGCTTGCCGAAGTCCGCATCGAGATGCGCCAGGCGATCGAAATGGTCGACATCGCCTACAGCGTGCTGAGCGACATGATGGATGCATTCGCCTCGATCGTCTCGAACAACCTGAACTCCGTCATGAAGATGCTCGCGTCGGTGACCATCCTGCTGGCCGTGCCTACGCTGGTCGCGAGCATCTACGGCATGAACGTGAGCCTCCCCGGCGAGCACAGCAGCGGCACTTTCGCCGTCGTCGTCGGCGGCTGCGGTGTGCTGTGCGCCGCCCTTTGGCTGTTGTTCCGCCGTCGCAACTGGCTCTGACCCGGGAACTGCCCGGCCAACGTGTCGGCGCGAGGAATCAAGGTGCTAAAACCGCGCCGGGCCTTACAATTGGCACCATTCCGGGGATGGCCCGGCACCGAAGCTTATCCGAACTGCGTAAACACCTGATTCGTAAGGGAATCTGGCCGGCGCTATACGCACCCCCAAGCACGAGAAGGATGGTTGCAGCATGTGCGGAATCGTTGGTGCCGTTGCGCAGCGCGACGTCGTCCCGATCCTGATCGAGGGCCTGCGCAGGCTCGAGTACCGCGGCTACGATTCCGCGGGCGTCGCCGTCCTGAACGGCACCGGCACGATCAAGCGGCTGCGCACCGTCGGCAAGGTCCGCATGCTGCAAGACGCGATCGACGCGGACCCGACGCACGGACCGCTCGGCATCGCACACACGCGCTGGGCCACCCACGGCGTCCCCAGTGAGCGCAACGCGCACCCGCACATCTCGCGCGACGGCATCGCGATCGTCCACAACGGCATCATCGAGAACCACGACGAGCTGCGCTCGCACCTGCGCGAGGCCGGCTACGAGTTCGCCTCGGAGACGGACACCGAGGTGATCGCACATCGCATCCACTACCACCTGCAGAAGACGCGCGACCTGTTCAGAGCCGTGCGCGCCACCGTCGCCGAGCTCGAAGGGGCGTATGCGCTCGCCGTCATGTCGCAGGACGACCCCGACCGCATCGTGCTCGCCCGCGAAGGCTGTCCGGTGGTCGTGGGCGTGGGGGTGGGCGAGAACTTCGTCGCCTCGGACGTGGCGGCGCTGCTGCCGGTGACGCGCAAGTTCGCGATCCTCGAGGAAGGCGACGTCGCCGAGGTGCGTCGCGAGAGCTTCCGGATCCTCGACCACGACGGCAACACGGTCCAGCGCAAGGTGTACGAAAGCGAGCTGTCGGCGGATGCGGCCGAGAAAGGCACCTACGCGCACTACATGCTCAAGGAAATCCACGAGCAGCCGCGCGCCGTCGCGCAGACGCTCGAGGAACGCGTCGCGGGCGGCAAGCTGCTCGAGGCGGCGTTCGGCCCGGCCGCGCAGGCCGTGTTCGCCACCACCGAGGCCGTGCGTATCGTGGCCTGCGGCACGAGCTTCCACGCCGGGCTGGTCGCGAAATACTTCATCGAGCAGATCTGCCGGTTGCCGTGCTGGGTCGAGATCGCCAGCGAG
>JAJTCR010000262.1 GCA_021325695.1 Steroidobacteraceae bacterium
AATTCGACCTAGCCACGCTCGACGTGCTCACCCGCATCGCCGACACTCCGATCTCGCCGGAACTCGTGCCGGGTGCGGGCGATAAGCCGGAGCAGTCCTCGGAAGCCGTGGTCGGCCCGTACGAGCTGCAGGACTTCCACCTCTATTACGTCAGCCGGTTCGGCTATCGGCCCAGCAAGGTCGCGTTCCTCGCGGAGGCTGCGTGGGGCGACGCGCGCGCCGGCGCCTGGCCGGACACGGTGCCGCTCGCGGAGCGTCGCGACTACGACCTCGGCACGATCTGTCACTGGCTCGAAGTGTTCCTGCGCCGATTCTTCCAGGGCAGCCAGTTCAAGCGATCCGCAATGCCGAACGGTCCGAAGGTCGGCTCCGGCGGCTCGCTTTCGCCGCGCAGCGACTGGCGTGCGCCGAGCGACTCACCGGCCACGGCCTGGATCGACGAACTGCACGCGAACGTGCCGGCCTCGTTGCGACCCAGAGCGCGGACTCCTCGCCGTCGCTGACGCGCCGGTGCGCGCAGGGCCGCATTTCTACGGGTTGCACCTAGGAATACGTCCGCCTCGAGGTGGGTATTCCTACGATTGGCCCCCACCCGGTCGCAGGCGGGATAGTGCGCCGGTCGCGCAGTACGCGCGGTGTCGGCACGACGGCGCTCGCCATGGACCCTCTCACCGTAAGACCACCGACGGCGGCCGGTCTCTACTATCCGAAAGACACAGACGAGTTGCGCCACGCGTTGCGGACACTGCTCGCGGGGCGGACGAACGCCGACACAGCGGTGCCGAAGGCGCTCGTCGTGCCGCACGCGGGCTTCGCGTACTCGGGTCCCGTCGCCGCCGCGGCCTATCGCACGCTCGCGAGCCCGCGGGCGCGGCGGATCCGGCGCGTCGTGCTGCTCGGCCCGAGCCACCGCGTGCGCGTGCGCGGCCTCGCGATGCCGTCGTCAGGGCGGTTCGCGACGCCGGCCGGCGAGGTGCCCGTCGACCGCACCGCGCGACATCACCTGCGTGAACTCGGGCTGGCCGGCATCGACGATGCGCCACACCGACTCGAGCACGCACTGGAAGTGCAGCTGCCGTTCCTGCAGGCCGTGCTCGGGGAATTCGAAGTGCTGCCGATCGCGGTCGGCGCCGCCCCGGTCGAGCAGGTCTGCCGCGTGCTCGACGCCGTGTGGGGCGGAGCCGAGACGCTGGTCGTCGTCACCACCGACCTCAGTCATCACCACACGTACGTCGAAGCGCAGGTGATCGACGAGCAGACCGCGCGCATGATCCTCGCGCGTCGCAGCGACATCCCCGACGCGCAGGCCTGCGGCGCCAGCGGTCTCAATGGACTCATGGAAGCGGCACGACACAAGGCGCTCGAGGTCCGGTTGCTCGAGCGTCAGACCTCGGGCGACACCTCGGGCGACGATTCGCGCGTCGTCGGGTACGGCAGCTTCGCGCTCTACGAGCCCGCCTGAAACGAGGCGCCCTGCGAGGCCGGCGCGCGAGCGGTCCGCGGCGTGGTTCGCTGGCGCTTTCGACATGGCCGGCGCGACCGTGGGACGATCGCGCAGTGGTCCGCCTCGCATTACCGGCACCGCCGCCGCTGCTCCGATTGCAAGGTCCGCCGCACGCGTGTAAGTCTCGACGCGTGAAACTTGCGTTCCGCGACCCGCGCCGCCGCGCTGCGGCCCGTACCCGTTTCCTCGCGCTCCCGGCGCTTCTCGCGAGCGTCGCCTGGACCGGCGCGGCCCCGGCACAGCAGGCACCCACGCCGGCGCCACCGAGCGAGGAAATGCGCCTGCCCGTCGCGCCGCCCGTCGGCGGCATCGACACCGCGGCGCAGGCACCCGAGACACTGAGCGCGAGCGACGCGTTCGGCGAATTCCGCCACGCGTTCGACGCCGGCCGGTATCAGGCCGCGGCGCCCTACGCCCGTCGCGTGCTGCAGCTCGCGGAGGCCGAGGCAAAGACACCCGTCGACGAAGAAGTGCAGGTTGCACTGATGAACCTCGCCATGACGCAGTACCTGATGGGCGACTACGTCGGCGCGGAGGCGAGCTATTCGCGCGCGATCGAGACGGTCAAATCGTCGGGGCGCCCGCTGCACGCGCGCCTCGCGCGCGCCTACGCCGGGCTCGCCGCCACCTACCACGAGGGCAAGCGTCACGACCTTGCGGTCGAGAATTTCCAGCAGGCCGTTGCACTCACGCGCCGGCACGAGGGCCTGTTGACCGAGGCGCAGGTGCCACTGCTCGAGAAATACATCGACTCGTTGACCGAGCTCGGTCGCCTTCCCGAGGCGCTGCAGGGCTACAAGTACATCCTGCGGATCGCGACGCGCAAGTACGGCGAAACCAGTCCGGCGCTCGCGCCGACGCTGGAGCGCATCGGGCGCTGGTACACGCAGGTGGGCCTCTACGACCAGGCGCGGCGCACGTTCCGCCGCGCGATCGAGCTGGTCGAGGCCGGCGAAGGTCAGAAATCGCCCAAGCTGATCGGGCCGCTCACCGCCCTCGCGGCCTGCAACCGGCGACAGCTGATCGACCCCGACCAGGAGCTCTTCACGGTGCCGGACGCCGAGCGCACCACGCTGTACCACGACCCGGCCATGGGGCCTCCCGCGACGGTCTCGCCGCAGACGCTCGTATCCGAAGGCGAACGCGCACTGCTGCGCGCCGCCGACATCGCCGAGGAGCGTACCGAACCGTCGCCCGTGCAGGTGGCCGACGTCCGCACGCAGGTGGGCGATTGGTACCAGAGTCGCGGCATGGCCGAGCGTGCGCTGCCCAACTACCAGAAGGCCTGGCTCGCAGCGTCGCGCGTCACGCAACAACACGAGGGCAAGCCGATCGTCGAGGCGTTGTTCGGCGCCCCGGTGCTGCTGCAGATCGTGCGGCCGGAGGGCTGGGACCGTTTTGCGGCGCGTCCGCCGGAACAGGTCGAGACGCGCAACGTCGTGGTCGAGTTCACCGTCAAGGCCGACGGCTTCGCCGACCGGGTCAAGGTGATCGACGACTCCGGCGATGCGAGGCGCGCGCAGAAGACGGCCGAGGCGCTGCACACCGCACGCTATCGGCCGCGCATGGAGAACGGCTCGCCGGTGGCGACGACCGGGATCTCGTTCACACAGCCCTGGATCCTGCTGCTGCCCGAGGTCGAGGACGGGAAATCATCCCCGGCGCCGACCAAGCAGGACTCCGCGTCGTAGCTATCCGCCGACCCGCGCGGTCACCCTCCAGGCGGTGGGGGTGCCGTCACTTCCGCGGGAGCCGGGGCGGCCCCGGGAGCCACGAGCCCACGTGCGATCGCCTGCTCGCGGAATTCCGCGGCGAGCTTGGCGGCGGCGTCGCGCATCGCGAGCCGCGTCGCGGCCTGCAGCGCCTCCGCGCCCTTGCCCGGGAACGCGCTCGCCGGCTGCGAACCGTAACCCGTGAACGTCCAGCTCTCCGCGAGTTTCCCCTCCGGTGAAAAGAGCCGGATCGTGTAGCGGAGGCTCGCCGCATAGGCTTGCGTGCCGGAGTCCATCGGCGTGACGAAGGCATAGTCCTCGAGTTCGGGTTGCAGCACGCCGCGGACCGCGGGGGCTTCGCGCCCACCCGTCGCGATCGACGAGACGACCACGACCTTCTCGAACATCGCCTCGAGGATGCGCAGGAAACCGGCCGATTGCGCCTTGCCGAGCCCGATCGAGTACGTGCCGCCACCGCCGGTGCGCTTTTCCTCGTAGACCATTTCGCGAAACTCGAGCGGCAGGTGCACGCCGATCGCGATCGGAATCTTCTCGATCAGCGGCGGCGGCACGTCCGGCGGGGTCTCGAACCGCGTCGGCGCACAACCGCCTGCGCCGACGAGCAGCGCGGTCGCCGCGATCCACACGCATGCACGCATCGAGGGGCGCGCCCG
>JAJTCR010000263.1 GCA_021325695.1 Steroidobacteraceae bacterium
CAACTCGTCTTTCTGCATGCGGTCAAGGAAGGGCCGGCGAACCAGAGCTACGGGCTGCAGGTCGCGCGCCTGGCCGGGGTACCGCGCTCGGTCCTCACGGAGGCACGACGTTACCTGGGGGAACTCGAGCGTCGCGAACACGCGGCCCGGCCGCCGACGCCGCAGCAGGAACTGCTGCTCGCGCCACCGGCGAACGCGACCGAGTCGGCGCTGCGCCGCATGCTCGCGGGGGTCGACCCGGAATCGCTGAGCCCGCGCGCCGCGCTCGACGTGCTCTTTCGGCTGAAGGAGTTGCTGGACGACGGGGAATCCTGATCGTCCGTGCGCCGCGTGGATCGGCGCACCTCAAAAGCAAGGCGGCCCCGAAGGGCCGCCTGCAGTGTCGCCGATTACCAGCGACGCGGGCGCTCGGTCTTCGCCTGCGCTTCGTTCACCTTGAGCGAACGTCCGTCCATCTGGAACCCGTTCAGGTTCTGGATGGCGCGGGCGGCCTCGGAGTTCGACGTCATTTCGACGAAACCGAAACCACGGGGACGGCCGGTGTCGCGATCGTTGATCAGCGCGACGGAATCGACGGTGCCGTGGGCGGCGAACAGGGTGCGGACAGCGTTCTCGTCGGCGGAGAACGGCAGGTTACCAACGTAGATCTTGCTCATTGAAAATACTCTCTCGGTCGGGCCGGTTCGTCGTGCCTTGCACAGGCGTGGCGACGTCGAGGCCCGGGAAAACAAGGCATGAGGCAGCGCGACTGAATTCCGGGGCGTGACGCACCGGCGATCACAGACGCGTGGCAACGGTGCCACGTGGATCGGAAACTCTTCAGGCTTAGCGCGCGGGCCCGCAGGATGCGCCGGACTGGCGCGGGGACCGAAACAGAAAGTAGAAGGGAGACTACCCGCGGCGGACTATACGCACATTCATGCCCGCCCGTGAGCTTATTTGCACGACGCCGTCACGAATGCTGTATGGTGTCGCCGCCGCGAGACCGTCATCTGCTGACGCACCGCGCCGACGCTCCCCCTCTCGGAGCTCCCTCGGCCCCAGCGCTCCGTTCATCTTCGTGTCGCCGGCAAACCTCTACCGTCCAAAGACGAGGTGACGCTTGGCCAAGGAAGAACTGATCGACATGCAGGGCACCGTGCACCAGGTGCTGCCGGACACGCGCTTTCTCGTGACGCTGGAAAACGGCGTCGAGGTCACGGCGTATCTGTCCGGAAAAATGCGCAAGCACCGGATCCGCATCCTGGCCGGCGACAAGGTGACGCTCGAGATGTCGCCCTACGACCTCACCAAGGGGCGCATCAACTTTCGCCACAAGGACGAGCGCGCTGCGCCGCCGCCCGGCCAACGCCAGAACTTCTTCCGCCGTCGCTGAGCGATCCTCTCGCGCACGCAGGCGAGGATGAGTCCGCGCTATCCCCGGCGCAGGAATCGCCCGTGCCGGAGGTAATGCGCGACCTGGTCGGCCACATCGGTCGCGAACAGCATGCCAATGTGGCTGTGCGGCAGCACGAGGTGGTCGGTGAGACCCGGGATCACCGTCTCGGCGACCGCGACCGTGCCGTCGTTCTCCTCGTCGAAATGCGCGAAGAACTGCCCGATGCCGACGCGGCGCGAGCCGGCGATCGCGCCGAGGGTGCGAGGCCCGTCGCCGGTCCAGTGGCGATCGCAGCCCTGCGCGAGTTCCTGCAGCACGTGGGGGCCGAGCAACGATCGCAGCACCGAGAACTGCACGGCGCCGTGCGCCGCGCGACAGCCGTTCAGCGGCGAGGCCATGACGACCGTGTGACCCGGCACGTCGCGCAGGCCGCGCTCGACCGCGCGGTAGGCGATCGCGCCGCCGAGGCTGTGCCCGACCACGTGCACGCGTTCCGCGCCGCCGGCGCAGCGACGCGCGAACTCCGCTAGGTCGGCGCCGATCTCGGCGGCGTCGCCGTGCAGAGAGGGGTACGCGAAGACGTGCACGTCGAAGCCGTGACGGGCCTGCAGCCGGTGCCGCAGCACACTGAACTCGTGCCCGATCATCCACAGGCCGTGCACGAGCACGACCGGCTCGCGCGGGCCTGCCATCACGCCTTGACGGCTCATCACTCCTTGACGGGCAGCTTGACGCGAACGTGCAGCTCGCGCAGCTGCTGCTCGGGGACTTCGGTCGGCGCGTCGGTGAGCGGGCAGGTCGCCGTCTGCGTCTTCGGGAACGCGATGACGTCGCGAATCGAATCCGCGCCCGCCATCAACATCGCGAGGCGGTCCAGCCCGAAGGCGATGCCGCCGTGCGGAGGCGCGCCGTACCTGAGCGCCTCGAGCAGGAAGCCGAATTTCTTCTGTGCTTCCTCGGCGCCGATGCCCAGCAGCTCGAACACGGTCGACTGCATCTCGTTGCGATGGATGCGCACCGAGCCGCCGCCGATCTCGGAGCCGTTCAGCACCATGTCATAGGCGCGCGCGAGCGTGCCGCCCGGGTTTGCCGCGAGCGCCGCTGGGTCGTCGCCGATCGGGGCCGTAAACGGGTGATGCATCGCGGCCCAGCGTTTCGCGTCGGCGTCCCATTCGAACATCGGGAAGTCGACCACCCAGAGCGGCGCCCAGCCGTCGCGCACCAGGCCCAGGTCCTGCCCGACCTTGAGTCGCAACGCGCCGAGCGCATCGTTGACGACCTTGACCTTGTCCGCACCGAAGAACACCAGGTCGCCGGTCTGAGCACCCGTGCGTTCCACGAGTCCCGCGACCGCGGCGTCGGAGAGGAACTTCAGGATCGGCGACTGCAGGCCGTCACGGCCCCTCGCGGCGTCGTTGACCTTGACGTACGCGAGGCCTTTGGCACCGTAGCGACCGACGAACGCCGTGTAGTCGTCGATCTGCTTGCGCGAAAGCTTTTCGCCGCCCTGCGGCACGCGCAGCGCGGCGACGCGGCCGTCCGCGGCCGACGCGGGACCGGAAAACACCTTGAACTCGCTGTCCTTCACGAGATCGGCGACGTCGACCAGTTCGAGTTCGATACGCAGGTCCGGTTTGTCGGACGCGTAGCGGCGCATGGCCTCCGCGTAGGTCATGCGCGGGAACGGGTCCGGCAGCGACTGGCCGAGAACGTCCTGGAACAGCTTGCGCACGAGGCCTTCCATGAGCGCCATGATGTCGTCGCGCGCGAGGAACGAGGTCTCGACGTCGAGCTGCGTGAACTCGGGCTGGCGGTCGGCGCGCAGGTCCTCGTCGCGGAAACACCGCACGATCTGGTAGTAGCGATCGAAGCCCGACATCATCAGCAGCTGCTTGAAGATCTGTGGCGACTGCGGCAGCGCGAAGAACTTACCGGGCTGCGTGCGGCTCGGCACCAGGTAGTCGCGCGCGCCCTCCGGCGTCGCCTTGGTCAGCATCGGCGTCTCGACGTCGATGAAGCCGTGGCCGTCGAGGTACTCGCGCATCGCGCGCGTGATCGCGTGGCGCAGGCGCAGCCGCTTCTGCATCACGTCACGGCGCAGGTCGATGTAGCGGTACTTGAGCCGCGTCTCTTCCTTGACCTCTTCGTCGAGCTGGAACGGGATCGGCTCGGAGCGGTTCAGCACCTCGATCTCGCCTGCCAGGAGCTCCACCTGGCCGGAGGCGAGGTTCGGGTTCGCGGTGCCCGCGGGGCGCGGCCGCACGGTGCCGGTCACGCGCAGCACCCATTCGTTGCGCACGCGCTCGGCCTCGGCGAAGACCGCGGCCGCATCCGGATCGAACACGACCTGGAGCAGGCCGTCGCGGTCGCGCAGGTCGACGAAAATGACGCCGCCGTGGTCGCGCCGGCGGTGGACCCAGCCGGCCACCGAAACGGTCGAACCGACGAGGCGTTCATCGACCTCGCCGCAGTAATGGGTACGCATGGACA
>JAJTCR010000264.1 GCA_021325695.1 Steroidobacteraceae bacterium
GGGTCGGGGTCGTAGGTCGCCGCCATGCAGAGATTCATGATGGCGTGGCCCTCGTGCGGCGACAGCTTCGGCTTCTTCCACATGGCCTCGAGAAAGCGGCGGACTCGGCCGTCGTCGAGCCCGTCCAGCATCCGCGCTTCGTCCTCGGAGTCGAGCCGGTTCGAGTAGCGGCCGTCCTTGCGGGGCGGCCTGCGGTACTTGCCGAGTTCGTTCAACGTGTTCGGCCAGTCCGCGCGGTAGACGAAATCGAAGTACGCGTCCCCTGAATGATTGGCGATCGCGCCCCAGTGCGCCGTGTACTTCATGCCATGGATCATGACGCCATAGCCGCCGGAGGACTTGCCGAAGCAGCCACGGTGCTCGCGGGCGGCCAGCGTGCGGAACTCGCGGTCTACGAGCGGGATCACTTCCTGCAGCAGGAAGTCCGCGTACATGCCGATCGCGGACGAGTTGACGTACTGGTTGCCGCCGAGCGCGGTGAAGCAGTCCGGAAACGCGATGATCGCGGGCCCCATCCTGCGTTCGTGGACCAGGCGCGCGGCGCGCTCGGCGACGTTCTCGCTGAACGGTTTCCAGTTCAGGTGCGCAATGCCCGTGCCGGTGAAGCCGACCATGTCGTAGAACACCGGAAAACGCCGGCCGCGTCCGTGCGCGATGCCGCGGTCGTACTCCGCCGGCAGCCAGACCGCGAGGCGTCGCGTGGCCGGATCGCCCAGCGGGTTGTCCGCGAGGATCTTCGAATCGTGCTCGAGGACGACGATCCTGCCCGCCGCGTCGACGGGTCGCTTCCTGGCCATGCCTGACTCCTGCGCAGCACGACGAACCGGGCGGCAGTGTCGCGTATTCGCTAGCATTGCGCGACTGCGCAGTGCTCCAGAGGACGTGTCAGCTCGTGACCCCGCCGTTTGGTTTGATCGCCGCCTGTGCACTGGTGGGACTCGCGCCGCTTGCGGCCATCGCCGCACCGATCGCGCCCGACCGCTTCGGGCCCGACGACCTGGCACGCCTCGCACACGTCGCCGAACCGGTGCTCTCGCCCGACGGAGCCCGCGTGGTCTACAGCGTGACGATCACGAACGCCGAGGAGGACAAGCAGCAGTCGGATCTCTGGCGCGTTGCGTTCGACGGCACCGATCGCGTCCAACTCACGTTCACGCCGAAGCACGACGAATGGGCGCCGGCATGGTCGCCGGACGGCCGCTGGCTCGCGTTCCTGTCCGATCGTGGCGACGACGACGCGAAGACGCAGGTGTGGGCGATGCCCGTCGGCGGCGGGGAGGCGCGTGCACTCACGCACTTGCCGGGCGGCGTCGGCGATTTCGCCTGGTCGCCCGACGGCAAGCGCATGGTCGTCGTGGCGTCCGATCCGTCGCGACCGCCGGGCGCGCCGAAGCCGAAGAAGCCGCCGCCGATCGTGACCGAGCGTTTCCATTTCAAGGAGGACGTCAGCGGGTATCTCGACGCGCGCCGCGACCACCTGTACCTGCTCGACGTTGCATCGGGCGTCGTCGAGCAACTGACGCGAGGCGAATATGATGAGCAGATGCCCGCGTGGTCGCCGGACGGCCGGCGGATCGTCTTCGTCACGCGTCGTGGCGCAGACGCGGACCGTCGCGGCAGCCTGGACCTGTACCTGATCGAGTCACGCGCCGGCGCGTCGGAGCGGTTGCTCGCGAGGGTCGATGGCGCCGACAACGACGGCGATGCCGGTTCACGTCCGCAATGGTCGCCCGACGGCACGCGGATCGCGTTCCGCCAGGGCGCCGAGGACAAGTGGGTCTACTACGCGCCGATGCAGCTCGCGATCGTCGACGTCACGACCGGCGCGGTGTCGATGCCGGCGCGGCTCGATCGCTGGATCTATCAGCCGCGCTGGGCCGGGGACGGTCGCAGCGTGCTGGCGCTCGTCGAGGAGAGCCGCGAGACCCACCTCGCGCGCATCGACCTGCGATCGGGCAAGACGACGCCACTCACCACCGGCCGGCGGTACCACGCCGGGTTCGACGTCGCGAGCAACGGGCGCATCGTCGTGCTCGGCGGTGACGACGTCATGCCCTACGAACTGGCCGCGCTCGAACCCCGGAAGGGTGCGTTGCGCTCGCTCGGTTCGCACAACGCCTGGCTCGGCGAGCGCAAGCTCGTGCGGTACGAGGACATCACGTTCAGGAGCCGCGATGGCACGTCGATCGACGGCTTCGTCGTCAAGCCGCTCGATTACCAGCCGGGGCGCCGGTACCCGACCATCCTTCGCATTCACGGCGGGCCGGTCTACCAGTTCAGCCACGAGTTCATGGCGGACTGGCAGGCTTACGCCGCGCGCGGGTTTCTCGTCGTCGCCGCGAATCCGCGCGGCAGTTCCGGTCGCGGCTTCGACTTTGCGCGGGCGATCTACGCCGACTGGGGCAACAAGGACGTGCAGGACGTGCTGGCCGCGGTCGATCACGTCGTCGCGACCGGGCTCGCCGACCCGGACCGCCTCGCGGTCGGCGGGCGCAGCTACGGCGGCATCCTCACCAACTACGTGATCGCGAGCGACACGCGCTTCAAGGCCGCCGTGAGCGGCGCCGGCGCCTCGCATTGGGCGGGGTTTTACGGTCACGACATGTACGCGCGGGAATACGAGTTGGAGCTCGGCGTGCCCTGGCGCAACCGCGACGTCTACGACCGGTTGAGCTACCCGTTCTTCCAGGCTGACCGGATCCGGACGCCGACGTTGTTCTACTGTGCCGAGCAGGATTTCAACGTGCCGTGCCAAGGCTCCGAGCAGATGTACCAGGCGTTGCGGTCGCTCGGCGTGCCCACGCAGCTGGTGGTCTACCCCGGCGAGAACCACGCACTCAAGGTGCCCAGCTACCTGCGCGACCGGCTGCAGCGGCTGCTCGACTGGTATGCGCGCTGGCTGCAGTAGCGGGTGACGGCGCCGTGCGCGGTTGAGTCGTCGAACGACGATGCTCGCAGCCCGTCGCTTGCGGTCCGAACAGCGCCTCGTGCAGCGCCGTTTCGTCGATGTCGGCCGACTCGCTGTTCTGCAGGACCGCGATCGTCATGTCCGCCTCGGGATAATGGGCCAGCCACGTCGAGAAGCCTTCGATGTCGCCGCTGTGCCAGACCCGGCGGCCGACGCCGGTGTTCGTGATGAACACGCCCATGCCGTAGTCCGAATCGAGGCCGCGCTGCCAGTCCTCCGGCATGCCGAATTTGGTCGTGCGACCGTCGCTGAGCGTGCCCGGCGCGATCATCTGGCGCAACGTCGCGGGCTGCAGCACGTTGCCCGAGAACAGCGCGTGCGACCACTGCAACAGGTCGTCCACCGTCGTGCGCAGGCCTCCCGCCGCGCCGGGAATCGTCGGGCTGATCCACTCGGCGTTTGCGTATCCACCGGGTGCGGTCTTGGCCTTCTTGTAGCCTTGCGCGCGGTGTGCGACGACGTCGCCGGGGTTGTCGAACTCCGTCCGGGTCAATCCCGCCGGTTGGAATAGCTCGTCACGAAAGAACACGTCGAGCGACTTGCCCGAGACCCGTTCGACGGCGACGCCGAGCAACGCATAGTTCGAGTTGCTGTACGCCCAGCGCGTGCCGGGTTCGAACAGGAATCTTGGCTCGAGCCGCGCGATCCAGGCGACCATGTCCTGCGAGGAGCGCGCGATCGACTTGGTGCGCTGCCCTTCGGGATCCTCGGCGTAATCGGGAAGGCCCGAGGTGTGCACGAGCAATTGCCGCAGTGTCACCTTGCTCGCCTGGGGCAGCTCTGGCACGAATCGCGCCAGCTCGTCGTCGAGCGAAAGCCGTCCTCGTTGCACGAGCCGCAGCACGGCCGCGGCGGTGAATTGCTTCGTTACCGAAGCCAGT
>JAJTCR010000265.1 GCA_021325695.1 Steroidobacteraceae bacterium
TGCGGCACGGGGAAACTGAATCTGTCGGTTCAGCCCCACCCCCCGACCGCAGGCTGACCCGGTGCCGCGTCGGTGCATGCCTACCGGTGCGGAACCGTCACAACTGCGCGGCAGGCGGCTGCGGGCCCCCGGTCGTGGCCCCGCCGTCGGTCTCCCAGCGCGTCATGTCCTCGGTCTCGTTGCGCTGCGTGGTGCGTTGGCGCTGCAAGGCTGCCCGCGTGGCGAACCACGTCGTCAATCCAGCGAACAACGTCAATAATCCCAGGGTACGTCCTATTCTCATGATGTCCTTCCTCGTCTAGTCGAACTTCAGTACGCGGCGAGGCGCAAACCGTCGCCGCACGGTCAAGCAAGCCGTTCCTTCGAGCGTGCGTGCGGTGATGCCCATCTCTCACCCAGCCGCGGCTTCGAGCCGATCGATCACGCGTTGCGTCAGCGACTGTCGCAGCGGCGGCTCGTCGTCCCAGGCGTCGCCATGCTCCGCGATGCGGGCGGCGACGTTGCGCAGGTTGAACGCTGCCGCCCGGATGTCCTGGCTGCCGAGTTCGTCCCAGTCGACCGGCAACGACACCGGCACGCCGGGCCGATGGCGCGGCGAATAGGCCGCGACCGTCGTCGCAGCGAACTGGTTGCGCTGCCAGTCGACGTACACTTTGCCCTGGCGGTTGGGGGCGCCGCGCTTCGCCGTGAAGCGCTGCGGGATCAGTCGGGCGAGGTGCTCGGCCACGCGACGCGAGAATGTGGCGGCAACCTCGAACGGCGGACCCCTGGTCAGCGGCACCACGACGTGCAGGCCCATACCACCGGTGGTCTTGATCAACGACTTCAGGCCGAGTTCTCCGAGCAGTTCCCGCACGAGCGTCGCGGCTTCGCGCACGCTGTTCCACGGCAGCGTGGGATCCGGGTCGAGATCGAAAGTCATCCGATCCGCGCGGTCCGCATGGGGCATGCGCGACCCCCACGTATGCAGTTCGACCGCGCCGATCTGCGCCAGCAGCGGGATCGAATCGAGCGAACGGCAGACGAAATACGGCTGCTCGTCGGAACTCGGGATCGCTACCGGCGCCAGCCCCGGAAACGAATCGCCCTCGATGTGGCGCTGGAAGAACACGCGGCCCTGTCCGCTCGTCGCGCGGATCAGCGACAGCGGTCGCGCCTTCAGGTGTGGCCACAGCACGGGCGCGATGGCTTCGTAGTATTCCGCGAGCTGCTGCTTGGTGATTCCGTCGGTAGGGTAGAGCACGCGTTGCGGATTGGTAAGCTGCACGGTCGTGCGACGGGTCCCGGCGGGCGGCGACGCCGGTTCGGGTCGCGTCGCGCGCGCCTTGGGGCGTGCGGCGTTGGCCCTGTTCGCCACGGACTTCGCGGTCTTCGTCGGCCGGGTCGTCTTCTTCTTCGTCGCCACGTCGGTCGCCTCGCGCCGCGCGGGCGAGGATTCGCCCGGGCCGGCATTGGGGTCGAAGATGCGGTCCGGTTCGCGCCGTACCTGCGCCGGACTGATGTCCTCGCGCAGCCCGAGGAACAGCGGCTGGCGCAGGATGCCGGACTCGGTCCACTCGGCGAAGCGCACCTGCGCGACCAGCTCGGGCCGTACCCAGTGCGGGCGCTCCTTGCCACGCAGCCGGGGGACGGCGGCGAACGGCGCAGCCTTCGTCTCGAGCGCGTCGAGTCGACGCCGCAGGCCGCCAAGCTGCTGTTCGGAGAAGCCCGTGCCGGCGCGTCCCGCGAACTGCAACTGGCCACGCTCGTCGTAGTAGCCGAGCAGCAATGAGGTGAGCGTCTGCCGGCCGGCCTGCGTGCGCGTGTATCCGCCGATCACGAACTCCTGTTCCCTCCGGCACTTCAGTTTCAGCCAGGCACGGTTGCGGCCGGAGCGGTAGTCGGCCTCAGCGTCCTTGAGGATCACGCCCTCGTATCCCTGCCTGCAGGCCTGCTCCCGCAGCGCCGCGCTCTCTGCGTCGACGAAATCGACCAGGCGCACGGGCCCGCTGCGCGGCAGGTCGGCGAGCGCCTGCTGCAGCAGTCGTTTGCGCTCCCGCTGGGGCTTGGTGCGCAGGTCTGCCCCGTAGAGCTGGAGCGCGTCGAACACCATGAGCAGCGGTTGTTGGCCGCTCCTGGGATCCAGGGCCTGCTGCAGCTTCTGGAACTGCGGGATGCCACGCGCATCGACGGCAACCAGTTCCCCGTCGAGCCACGCATCGCGCAGCCCGAGGTCGCCGAGCGCCGCCGCGATCCGGGGGATCTTGTGCGTCCAGTCGTGGCCGCTGCGCGTATAGCAGTGCACGCGATCGCCATCCACGTAGGCGACGATCCGGTATCCGTCGAACTTGAGTTCGGTGAGCCAGCGGCCCGCGTTCGGCACCGTCTCGACCGGCGTCGCCAGCTGCGGCGCGATGAACGTCGGCGCGTGGCGAGTCCGTCGTCTCGAGTTCGTGGATTCGGCACGCTTGGGCACGGCGGTCGAGCGCGCCGCCGCGCGAGCGGGGGAGCTTTTCCGTTGCTGCACAGCCTGCGGCGTCGGTGTCGACGCCGCCCCGGCACGAGTCCACGTCGAGCCGGGCGCCGGCGCGGTGCCGGGGATGGGGTCCGTGTAGAGCTCGGTCACGTCGGGACCGTTCGCGCGCTTCAGGGCGTACTGGTCACGACGCTTGATCAACAGCCAGTTGGCCTTGTCGCCCGCGCTGTCCTTGAGACGCACGAGCGACCAACTGCCGTGGAGCCGTTCACCGTCGAGCGAGAAGTCGAGCTTGCCCTTGCGCAGCGCGGCATCGACGTCGCCTTCGGGTGTCCACTGGCCCCGGTCCCAGATGATCACGTGGCCCGCGCCGTACTCGCCTTGCGGTATGTCGCCCGCGAACGTGCGGTATTCGAACGGGTGATCCTCGACCTGCACTGCGAGTCGCTTGTCGCCGGGATCGAGCGAAGGTCCCTTGGGCACGGCCCAGCTCTTCAGGACGCCGTCCCACTCCAGCCGGAAGTCGTAGTGCAGCCGGCGCGCATGGTGGCGCTGGATCACGAACTCGAGCCGACGCGAGGAGGTGCGCGGCGCGCCGGCCGGCTCGGGCGTGCGGTCGAAACGCCGCTTGGCGCGGTAACGCTGCAGCGCGCGCGGAACGGAATTCGCCATGTCGGTCGCGTCAGGCGCTGCGGCGCCGCTTCGTGCCACTGGAGGACGCTTTGCGCGCCCGGGAAGGCGAAGCCGCCGGCTCGGCAGCCGCATTGGCGCGACGAGTGGAGCCGTCACGACGGTGGTCGCCACTCGCGCTGCGGCTGCCGCCACGTTTATCGAGGCTGCGCTTGAGCAACTCGGTCAGGTCGACCACGTCCGCCGTGCGGATCGCACTCGCCTTCGCGGCAGCCGGCGTGAGCGTCTTGGTCTTGCCGGCCTGCACCTTCTCGTCGATCTTGCGCAGCAGGTCCTCACGGTAAGTGTCGTGAAAGGCTTCGGGTTCCCACTTCTGCTTCATGTCCTCGAGGAGCTTGATCGCCATGCCGAACTCGCGTTGCGAGACGCGTGCGTCCTCGAGCGTTTTGGTCGCCGGGGCGTACTCCTCCGGCTTGAGCACCTCGTCCGCGTAACGCAACGTGTTGAGCAGCAGCGTGTCGCCGACCGGCAGCAACGCGCAGACGTACTGCTTCGTGCGGAGGACGATCAGCCCGATCGCCACCGTGTTCGACTTGACCAGCGCCTCGCGCAACAGCGTGTAGACCTTTTCGCCGCGCTTGTCCGCGGCGAGGTAATACGGCGTGTCGTAGAACATCGGCGGTATTTCGGCCGGCTCGACGAAACCCTGGATGTCGATCGTCTGCGTCGCTTCGACGTTGGCCTGGCGGAAGTCCTCG
>JAJTCR010000266.1 GCA_021325695.1 Steroidobacteraceae bacterium
GTCGAGCAGATGACCGTCGCGGTGATGGGGTGCGTCGTCAACGGTCCCGGCGAGAGCAAGCACGCCAACATCGGGATCAGCCTGCCCGGCACCGGCGAACGCCCGGTCGCGCCGGTCTACATCGACGGCGAGAAGGGACCGACGCTCAAGGGCGAGCGCATCGCCGAGGAATTCCAGCAGCTCGTCGAAGACTACGTCGAGCGAACCTATGCGGGAGACACGCGCAGCGGCGCGCGGAGGACGAGCCATGACAGCCTTGCGTGATCGCCATTGCCGGGCGCTGGCCGCGGGGACGCCGCCGCTGACGCCCGAACAGTCCGTCGCATTGCTCGCGCAGCTCGACCCCGCGTGGCGCATTGCGGAAGACGGCAAGTCGCTGCGGCGCGCGTTCGGCTTCAAGGACTTCCATCGCACGATCGCGTTCCTCAACGCCGTGGCGTGGATCGCCAACGCCGAAGACCATCACCCGGATTTCGAGGCCGGCTACAACTACTGCCGCATGACGTTGTCGACGCACTCGATCGGCGGGCTGTCCGAGAACGACTTCATCTGCGCCGCGAAAATCGACGCGCTTTGAAACCCTCGATGCTGCCCGTGTCGATGCGTTACGTCGCCGCGTCCGCCGGCGGCGGCCCGGAGGTCCTGTCGGTCGCGACGACCGCCGTGCCCCGTCCCGCCGCGGACGAGGTGCTGATCCGCGTGCAGGCGGCCGGCGTCAATCGCCCCGACGTGATGCAGCGCAAGGGCGTGTATCCGCCGCCGCCCGGGGCGAGTCCGATCCTTGGACTCGAGGTGGCGGGTGAAATCGTCGCGCTCGGCGCGGACGTGCAGCAGCTGAAGCTCGGCGAACGGGTCTGTGCGCTCGCGAACGGCGGCGGCTACGCCGAGTACTGTGCCGTGCCCGCCGTGCAGTGCCTGCCCTGGCCACGCGACTTCGACGCGGTGCGGGCCGCGGCGCTGCCCGAAACGTTCTTCACGGTGTGGGCCAACCTGTTCGTGCACGGGCGGTTCATGCGTGGCGAATCCGTGCTCGTGCACGGCGGCACCAGCGGGATCGGCACGACCGCGATCCAGCTTGCACGAGCGTTCGACGCCCAGGTCTACGCCACCGCCGGCACCGACGAAAAGTGCGCGGCCTGCGTCCGCCTGGGCGCCGCGGTCGCAATCAACTACCGGACGGAGGACTTCGCCACGCGCGTCGCAGAGGTGACGGGGGGACGCGGCGTCGACGTAATCCTCGACATCGTCGGGGCGTCCTACTTCGAGCGCAATCTCGCCTCGCTAGCGGCGGACGGCCGCCTCGTGGCGGTGTCGGTGCAGCAAGGCGCGGTCGTCGATCGACTCGACCTGTTCCTGGTCATGCGCCGGCGCCTGACCATCACGGGCTCGACCATGCGCCCGCGCACGACGGCGCAGAAGGGCGTCATTGCCGCGGAGTTGCGCCGTCACGTCTGGCCGCTGCTCGATGCGGGGCGGATCGCGCCGGTGATCCACGCGGTGTATCCGATGGCGCAGGCCGCCGAGGCTCACCGCGTCATGGAGTCGAGCACGCACGTCGGCAAGCTCGTGCTGTCGCTCGCCGACTAGGCGGCGGCGACAACGGCGCAGGTCCGCGGCGACGTCACCGAGCCCTCAGGCGTACTCGTCCGACCCCTGCACCCAGATGAACGATTGCAGGTCGATCATGTCCCGGGGCCGCAGGTCGCGCTGATCGCGACGCACGCGTTCGGCGAAATCGAGCAGGCTGCGGTAGGTCCGCCAGTTCGGCCGGGATCGATACTCGAAGTCGAACCCGTACCTCTTCGCCGCAGCGCGCGTGACCAGCGGTTTCAGGAAGAGGTGGCGGTCGGGCTGTGCAATGAAGCCGAACACCGTCACGAGCGGCCAGGTCAGCACGCGGGTCTGGCGGCGCGGCAAGCCAGCGACGACGTCGCACCAGCACGTGAAACGCTCCTCGTCGGTGCCCGGACCGTGCAGGAACGCGTGGAGCCCGCTCGCGAAATCCCGCGCACCGTGCGCGGATCGGATCGCGTCGCGGAGCGCCATCTTCTCGAACGAGAAAATCATGCTGTGGCGGGAACGTTGCTCCACGCGCACGGCACGCGCCGCGATCTCGGCGTACGCACCGCGCTCGAGCAGCGCACCGAACTCGTCGCGACCGAGTTCGGCGTTCCAGCGCTCGTGCGTCTGCCACTTGTACTCGCGTTCCCACGCGAGATAGGTCTCGTCGCGGAACCCGTCCGGGAAGAAACGCAGGAACCTGCGCCGGCAGCGCAGTGCACCCGCCCAGAGCACGCTCGGTTTCGCGCGCTCACGCCTGCCGCCCGCGCGCTCAGACGGCGAGCGGGAAATCCGCGACGGTCGCGGGTTCGAGTTCGAGGCGTCGCGCAACCTGCCTCCGCACGCGCAGCAGTCCGAAATGACCGCAGTCGGAGCACTGCACCTCGGACGGCGGCTGCTCCAGCCCGCACCAGCGCGCCAGCATGTCGTCCAGGTCCAGCAACTTCCAGCGATCACAAACGGGGCAATAGGCGTGCAGCTGGTGCGTGCGGTCGTGGAGTTCCTTGATCGTGATCGCCGTGTCCATGGATCGAACGTACCGAAAGCGGCCGTTTACCAACACGGCCGGCAACCCGAAACCTGCGTGGGAATCGCCGCACGATTCGCAGGCATCGAGGCTTCGCGGCTGCAAAGGCGCAGCTCAGGCCAGCCCAGTGCGTGGCCTGCGCCGCCAGCCAAGACTCAGTCCAGACTTTCGCGGCCGGTTGTAGTCATCGTCTGACTTTCGTGTCCGCGCTCACGCGGCAGAATCGGCCCCTTCGCCGGGAGGACGTCCTCATGAAGCGCCGCTGCCCACACTGCCAGACCACGCCGTTGCGCGAAGAAGCCGAGACTTGCTGGTACTGCGGAAAAGATTACGTCCTCAAGCGCAGGACGCGTCGCGTGGCGCGTGCGCTCCCGCCCGGATCCCTGTCGCGACGACGCCAGGAATCCAAGACGACGGCGACCACCGCCGGGTGACCGCGGCGGAACGGTGGGCGGTCCCGCGTCGGCCGCAAACCCTGCGCCGCGTCAACCGTCGAAGTGCTCGTTGCGCGGCCAGCGTGAGGCGTCGATCGTCGCCCGGTAGCCGTGCCAGGTTGCGTGGCCGATCAGCGGCAGCGTGAAACCGAGCAGCACCATCACCGGCGCAAACGTCGCGCCGTGCCCGCGACCGATCAGCAGCAGCGCGAACCCGGGCGCCACCGCCAGCACGATCATCGTGGCCCAGACCGCCATCGCCGGCTTGTTGCGCAGCACGGCGTTGACGCTCGTGACGGCCGCGGTGATCGAGTCGACCTCGCGATCGACCAGCATCGGCAGCGAGAACGCCGCGGCTGCGAACACGATCAGCGCGAACAGCGAACCGACGGCGCTGCCGACGCCGAAGAACTGCAGGTAGTCGCGCCAGCCGGGCGCCGCCATGTCGACCGGGAAGAAGATGTGGATCGCCGAGGCCGCGCGCCACCAGACCAGGAACACGACCATCAGCATCAGGGCGAAAACCATCAGGTTGCCGAACGCGCGCCGTTCCTCGACGAAGCAGCGTCGCAGCGACGGCCTGACGCCGCGTTCGAGCTGCTCGCTGATCGAGTAGGTGCCCACCGCGACGAGCGGCGCAAGGAGGATGAAGCCCGAAACGAGCGCCAGCAGTTCCCAGTAACCGCCCCACTGCATCGTGACGTACGCGAGCGCCCAGCTCAGCGCGACCACGACGCCGCCGTAGCTCAGGCTCTGCCTTGGCGCGGCACGAAAATCACGCCACGCCAGCCGCAACCACCCGAGCGG
>JAJTCR010000267.1 GCA_021325695.1 Steroidobacteraceae bacterium
GCCCGACGACCGGCGAGGTGGAACACGACCTGTGAACGCAGTTGGGTGTCCATGGTCATTGCGGCCAGACGGTGAACTTGTCGAATTCAGCCTCGAGCGACCGGCGCACGTCGTCCGCGGTGCGCAGCCTGCCCGCACCGCGCAGGTCCTCGTAGCAAGGCACCGCCGGATTCCGGTACAGGATGCCGACGGGGACCGGGTCCTCGCTCGACGCGACCTCGCGCGCCCGGTGGATGTCGGACGGGTCGTGCTGCTGCTGGTTGCGATAGATCTTGGACAGCGCCGGGCTGACGCGCAGGCCGTGCTCGTGCGTGAGCATCAGCATGCGCTGCGGGTCGTGCACCCAGGGCTCGTACATGTTGCCGACGAATTCGGGGCAGCGCTGCAGGATGCGTACGAATGAGAAGCCCTTGTGCCGGTACGCCGCGGTGATGACCTGGAACAGCGACTCTGGAATCCAGTCGACGGCCTGGGCGACGAATGAGACGTTCTGCACGCCGAGCGTGACCGTGAGCGGACTCATCGCCTCGAGGTACGAGCCACGCGGCGTAGTGTTGCTCCGGGTGCCCAGCGGCGAGGTCGGCGAGGCCTGCTTCTTGGTCAGCCCGTAGATGTGATTGTCGTGCAACAGCACGGTGATGTTCATGTTGTAGCGAATCGCGTGGATCCAGTGCGCCGCGCCGATGCTGCAGCAGTCGCCGTCGCCGGTGTTGACGAACACGTGCAGGTCCGGGCGCGCGAGCTTGATGCCCTCGGCGATCGGGAACGCGCGGCCGTGGATGCCGTGGAAGCCGTAGGTGCGCATGTAATGTGGCAGCCGGCTCGAGCAGCCGATGCCGGAGACGAACACCGTCTTCTCGGGTCGCAGACCCTCGTCCCGGCACAGGCGCTGCATCGCCGTGAGGATCGCGTTGTCGCCGCATCCCTTGCACCAGCGCGGGACGCCGCCCTGGTAGTCCTCGAGGGCGTGCCGGTCTTCCGTCAGGTGCTGGAGGCAGCATCGCGAGCGCCGAGTAACGACGGTTCGACTCGTCGATCAGCGGATCGCGCGGGTCGTCGGCCCAGTTGCCCTCGACCGTGAGCACCTTGCGGAAGCCCTGCAGGATCTCCTTGATGCCAGGCTGCATCGGTTGCAGGAACTGCAGGTGGGTCGACGACACCTTGTGGCCCTCGGTGCGCAACCGCTCGACGGCTTCCTCGATCGCGCCCCTGGTGCTGCCCCAGCCGACGATCAGCAGGTCACCGGTCGACCCGCCGAGCACCGGCGGCGGCGTCAGCATCTTCTGCAGTGCGGCGAGTTTCAGGCTGCGTGCGTGCAGGCCCTGCTGGTTGATCTCGGGGTCGTACGCGACACGGCTCGCCCTGTCGTGCGCGAGGCCGGTCAGCGTGTGCATGCCGTTCGGCTGCCCCGGTACGAACCGCCGGCTCAGGCCGGTGACCGCATCCCAGTCGTAGGGTTTCGCGCCATCCGGCACGGGATTCTGGTCGACTGGCGGCGCGAGCCAGTCGGGATCGAACTTCGGCCGCGTGAACGGCTGCTGCCCGGTCGACAGCGCGGCGTCCGACAGCACCACCACGACCATGTTGAGCGTCTCGGCGAGCCGGCGCGCCGTGATCATCGAGTAGAAGCAGTCCTCGATCGTGCTCGCGGCCATGACGACCTTGGGTGCGTCGCCGTGGCTGCCGAACATCACGCTGAGCAGGTCGCCCTGCTCCACCTTGGTCGGCTGGCCCGTGCTGGGACCGCCCCGCTGGACGTTCACGACGACCAACGGGATCTCGGCCATCACGGCGAGCCCGATGCCCTCCTGCTTGAGCGAGTAGCCGGGCCCCGAGGTGATCGTCACCGCGACCTTGCCGGCGTACGACGCGCCGATCGCAAACGCGCAGGCCGCGATCTCGTCCTCCGCCTGGTGCACGATTCCGCCCGCCTTCTCGAACACGTCGCTCAGGTAGTGTGATGCGGACGTGGCCGGCGTGATCGGGTACATCGCACAGATGTCCATGCCCGAGGCCAGCACGCCGAGCGCGACCGCGGTGTTGCCGTTGATCACGACCTGCGGCACCGTCGACTTCACGGCGGGCACGCGATACTTGAAGTCGAGGTGTTTCTCGGCCCAGTTCCAGCCGGCCTCGAGCAGCGCGACGTTGGACTGCACGACCTTCCGGTCCTTCTTGCCGAAGATGAATGCGACCTGCTCACGCGCGAGGTTCATGTCGAGGCTGAACACGTTGCAGAGCATGCCGAGCACGAACATGTTCTTGCCCTTGCGCGGGTCTTGCACGAGCGCGCGGCACTCGTGCTCCATCGGCACCTCGATGACGCGATAGCCTTCCGCGAGCAGCCGGTCGCGCGTTTCCGTGTATTGCGCGACGATCTTCGGGTCCTCGTGCCCGCCCCACATGCTCTCGAGCAGGATGATGCAGCCGGGCTTGAGCTCGCCCGCATTCACGCGGCCGAGCAGCACCTGCTCGTTGAACGCGATCGCGATGTCGGCCTCGTCACCGCCGTTGGTCACGCACCGCGAACCGACGCGGATGCGGTTGCCGCTCGCGCCGGCGACGCTGCGAGCCGGCGGCTGGATCTCAGCGGGGATGATCTCGACCGTCCAGACGCCGTTGCCCATGCGCGCGGCGATCGAGCCGAACGACTGGCCGCACTTCTGCGCCCCCTCGCCGGAATCGCTCATGATCTCGACGATGTGCTCGTCGAGCGTCTGCAGGGACTTGCGGAGCTCGAGCGGAGTGACTGCGTTCATCACCGATCACCGCGACATGCGGACGCGCGCGTAGCCGTGCTCCGCGCGGTCGATGCCGAACAGGGTTGATTCCGGGTCCGACGGGCGGTCCTCGTAGACGTAGTCCGTGTCGCGCAGGCCGAGGAACGCCTTCATCGCGCGCGCCGCGCGGCGGCCCGCGCCCATCGCCTCGATCACGGTCGCGGCGCCCGTGACGATGTCGCCGCCCGCGAAGACGCCGGGGATCGACGTGGCGAGCTCCGCATCCGTCGCGAGGTAGCCGCGCGAGTCGAGCTTGAGCCGGGAGGTCTGTCCGATGACGGGATTGGCGTTGGTGCCGATCGCGTAGACGACCATGTCGGCCTCGATTTCGAACTCGCTGCCGGGCTCGGGCACCGGACGCCGACGACCCGAGGCGTCGGGCTCAGCCAGGGCCATGCGCACGCAGCGCACGCCACGGACGTTCCGTTTGTCGTCGCCGAGCAGTTTCACGGGACTCGCGAGCCAGTGGAAGTCGATGCCCTCCTCCTCGGCGTGGTGGATCTCCTCGGCACGGGCCGGCGCTTCGGCCTTGCTGCGCCGATAGAGGCAACGCACGCTCTCCGCGCCGAGGCGCAGGCAGACGCGCAGTGCGTCCATCGCCGTGTTGCCGGCGCCGATCACGACCACCCGCCTGCCGGGCTGCAGCGGCGTGTCGTACGTCGGGAACTCGCGCGCGTGCATGAGATTGCAGCGCGTGAGCAGTTCGTTGGCCGAGAGCACGCCGTTGAGCGACTCGCCCGGAATACCCATGAAGCTCGGGTAGCCGGCGCCGGTGCCGACGAAGACGGCGTGAAAGCCCATCTCCTCGACCATCTGTTCGATCGTGAACAGGCGTCCGACCAGCGTGTTGCACTCGAAGCGGATGCCGAGCGCCTCGAGCCTGGCGATTTCGGCGTCGACGACCGTGTTAGGCAGGCGGAAGTCCGGGATGCCGTATTTCAGTACGCCGCCCGCCTCGTGGAAGGCCTCGAACACCGTGACCTCGCAACCGGCCTTCGCCATGTCGGCGGCGCACGCCATGCCGGCCGGTCCCGAACCCACGATGCCGACGCGAAGGTCATTGCGCTCGATGTACGGCACGTTCGACCAGCCTTCCCTGATCGCGAGGTCGCCGACCCAGCGTTCGAGCCGGCCGATCGCCACGGGTTCGAGCGTCTCGCCGACGGTGCAGACCCCCTCGCACTGATGCTCCTGCGGGCATACGCGACCGCACACGGCCGGCAGCAGGTTGGTCGAGGTGATGACGTCGTAGGCGCCGCGATAGTCGCGCGCCGTGATGCGTGCGATGAACTGCGGAATGGGCACGTTGACGGGACACCCCGACACGCACGGCTGTTCCGGGCACATCAGGCAGCGTTCTGCCTCGAGCTGGGCATCCTCGACGCGGTACCCGTGCGTCACCTCCGCGAAGTTGCGTGCGCGCTCGCGCGGATCCTGTTCGAGCGCAGGCGTGCGAGCCTGCGGGATCATCCGTATGGTCTTTTTCTTGGGTCGGGCGGCGGCGGTATCGATCATGGCCTTCACTCCGCGACGACCGGGGTGGCGGCGAGGCTACACATCCGGCAGTTCTCGTCGTAGCGTGCGGCGGCTTCGCGCTCGGTCTCGCGATAGCGCTGCAGCCGAAACATCAGGTCGTCGAAGTCGACCTTGTGACCGTCGAAGTCGGGGCCGTCGACGCAGGCGAACTTGACGCCGTCGCTCAGCTTGACGCGGCAGCCGCCGCACATGCCGGTGCCGTCGACCATGACCGGGTTCAGGCTCACGACGGTGCGGATCCGGTGCGGCCGCGTCGCTTCCGCACAGC
>JAJTCR010000268.1 GCA_021325695.1 Steroidobacteraceae bacterium
CGACACCCGGCTCATCAGGTCTTCACCGAATCGGATCTGTGGGTTCATGCGCCCGACGGAGGCGACGACCTCGCCGCTGACGAGGTCGCACAGGTGCGCCGCGATCGTCGTCGAGCCTACGTCGACCGCGAGGCCATAAGCCGTCTCGTGGAATCCCGGCCAGACCGCGACGATCCGCGAGCTGTCGTGGACGGCAACGGTCACTTTCCATTGACCCTGCCGCAGGATGGACTGCAGCTGCTGCAGCACGGAGAGGTCGCACTCGAGACCCTGCAGCTGCCACTCGCGCTCGAGTGCGTTTTCGAGCCGTTGCAGGTCCCCGGTCGGGTCCTGCATGTCGGGTTCGGCGACCTCGACGTAATGCAGCTTGACGAGCGGGTAGAGCTCGATGTCACGGGCCTCCGCGGCCTTGCGCACGACCTGGCGGTGCACCTGGCTGTTCGACGGCACGTCGACGACGACGTCGGCCTCGACGCGCGCCTGGCACGACAGTCGCCTACCCTCGGCCAGACCCTTGCGGGCGCCGTAGCGACGTTCCGTCTCGGAGAACGGCGACAGCGACGCGGCGCTCGATCGCACGCCGTGCTTCGCAAACTCGCCCTCGGCGACCAGCACCTGGCAACGGCCGCAGATCGCGCGACCGCCGCAGACCGAATCGACGTCGACCCCGAGTTGCCGGGCCGCCGTCAACAACGGCGTGCCGGGCGGGAACCGGCCGCGCTTGCCGGAGGGCGTGAAGACGACGAGCGGATCCTGGCCTTTCACGACCTGCGTGGCCTCGCTCAGTTGCCGCCGGGTGTCGGCGTACCCGAAGCCGCGGCGGCGCGGCGGCGCATGCCACCCTCGCGGCGGCCACGCGGTGCATCCCCGGCGCCCACGACCGACGCCCCCGGCGGCGGCACCTCGCGAAACCGGCGGATCCAGCGGGCGCAATCTGGATCGTGGCCCATCATGACGTCGGCCGCCATGCAGGCGCGCACGATGTCGCCGTGCAGCGGGTTCGTGATGGCCGAGGTCATGCCGGAGGCGATCGCCATGGTCAGGAATGCGCTGTTGATGCCGTCGCGCGCCGGCAGTCCGAAGCTGATGTTCGACGCGCCGCAGGTCGTGTTGACCTTGAGTTCCTCGCGCAATCGCTGGACCAGCCGCATGACCTGCACGCCCGCCCCGTTGATCGCGCCGATGGGCATCACGAGCGGGTCGACGACCACGTCGCTGGCGGGAATGCCGTGGTCCAGCGCGCGGTGCACGATCTTCCTGGCGACGGCAAAGCGGACGTCCGGATCCTCGGAAATGCCGGTCTCGTCGTTCGAGATCGCGACGACCGCGGCGCCGTACTTCTTCACGAGCGGCAGGACCGCTTCGAGTCGCTCTTCCTCACCGGTGACCGAGTTGACGAGCGCCTTGCCCCGGTAGGCCTCGAGGCCCGCGGCCAGCGCCGCGACGATCGAGGAGTCGATCGACAGCGGTACGTCGGTGATCGACTGCACGAGCCGCACGGCGCGGGCGAGGATCGCGGGTTCGTCGGCGAGCGGGATGCCCGCGTTGACGTCGAGCATGTGTGCCCCGGCCGCCACCTGGGCGAGTGCATCCGCTTCGACGCGGCTGAAATCGCCGGCCGCCATCTCGGCGGCGAGCAACTTGCGCCCGGTCGGGTTGATGCGCTCGCCGATGATCACGAACGGTCGGTCGAAGCCGAGGACGACCTCGCGCGTGGCGGAGCTGACGACGGTATCGGTCATGAAAGCACTTTCCTGTCTGCGGACACTGGCTGGTCGCGACCCGGGTACCACGGGACGCGGCCCTCGAGCACGCCGGATCGATCGATGACTTCGGCGACCGACTCTTCCTGCCGGTACGCCATCACGTGGACGCCGTGGATGCCCTTGATCTCGCGCACCTGCTGGACGAGTTCGACGCAGAGTTCGATCCCCTCACGCCGCTGGTCCTGCGCGCCCTCGAGCCTCGCGATCACGGCGTCGGGAATGTGCACGCCAGGCACGTGCGTCCGCATCCACGCGGCCGCCTTCGCCGAGCGCAACGGACCGATGCCGGCGATGATGAAGACCTTGTCGACGAGCCCGGCGTCCTCGACGTCACGCATGAAGCGACGCAATCGCTCGAGGTCGTAGCAGTACTGGGTCTGGATGAACTGCGCGCCGGCGGCGACCTTCTTGGCGAGTCGCTGCATGCGGTATTCGAGCGGCGGCACCGTGGGATTCTCGGCGGCGCCGAAGAACACCCGTGGCGCGAACGAAATGCGGCGACCGCTCTCGAAGTGGTGATCGTCGCGCAGGGCGCGCGCGATGCCGAGCAAAGAGATCGAGTCGAGGTCGAAGACCGGCTTGGCCCAGGGATGGTCACCCGCCTGCACGCCGTCGCCGGTCAGGAACAGCATGTTGCAGACACCCATCGCGGCCCCGCCGAGGATGTCGCCCTGGATCGCGATCCGGTTCTTGTCGCGGCAGGAAATCTGCATGACCGGTGCGTACCCGAGGCGCGTCAGCAGCGCGCACACGGCGATGCTGGACATGTGGCAGTTGGCGCCGCTGCCGTCGGTCGCGTTGATCGCGTCCACGTAGCCGTCGAACACCCGCGCGCGCTTGTAGACGTCGTCGGGGTCCGCCGAGTCGGGCGGCGCGAGTTCGGCCGTGACCGCGAATGCGCCCGCCCGCAACACGCGTTCGAAGCGGCCCGGCGAGGTGTGGCCCGGCAGGATCGGCAGCGGATAGCCGGGCACCGGTTCGTCCTCGAACTTCATGCCGGCCCTCCAGTACCCGCGTCGCGTTCACGCAGCACGCGCAGCCAGGCCGAATGGCCCTTGAGCCGATGATCGACCGGCGGTTGCAGTTGCTGGATCGCGTGCAGCCCGCCCGGGATACGCGCGGCGCCGTTCCAGGCATCGACCCACACACACCGCATTTCCGGCTTGACCTCGCAGTGCCCGTCGTCGCGGACGCCGCCACAGGGGCCATTGCGGATGTTCTTCGGGCAGTTCATCGGGCAGGAGAGGCCGGTCGAGCTCAGCACGCATCGCCCGCACATCTGGCAGTCGAACAGGAAGCCCTTGACCGCCCGCTCGCTCGCGGCCACGGGTCGCTCCAGCCGGTCGTAGCCGATGCGACGCAGCAGCGGGGACAGTGTCACCAGCGCGGCCTCGAACGCCTTGTAAACGCGCGCGAGTCCCCGCGCGTGCCGCACCGACCAGAGGCGCGCGGCGTACATCAGCCGGCCCCGTCGCGATCCGCGGTCTCCGGCTGCGACTTGCTGGCATCGATGCCCTTGGCACGGATCAGACGCTCGAGGTCGTCATCGCTGAAGCTCGCCTCGATCCGTGCGGCCTCCGCCGAGGCTTCGGCCTGCAGGTCGTCGCCGCAGGGACGCGGCGGACTGCGGTGCCAGTCCTCGAGGTAGGCGTCGGAACTGCCGCGCCCTGCACGCATTGCGGCGCGATCGACCGCCGCCTGGAAACGGTGCGACAGCTGCACCTTCGCGACCTCGCGGCCGCGCTTGACGATGACCTGCGCGGGAACGTCGCGCCAGGAAATGATGATCAGCGACGCCATGAGGGCTGCTCCAGCACGCGCTCATCGTTCGCGACCGATGCGCGCGGACTCACCCAGGCCCGCAGGCCCGATTCGAGTTCACCGTACCCGGTGGGACGCTCGACGTAGTCGAGCCCGAAGCGCTCAGCGATGGCGCGCGCCGCCTGTGCCAGTTCCGGGTCCGGCGCCTGCACCAGGTACACGATGCGACGATAGTTCCGGAAGTACTCGGCCGCGAGTTCGGGGTGGCGGTCGATGC
>JAJTCR010000269.1 GCA_021325695.1 Steroidobacteraceae bacterium
AAGGACACGGACGACGATGACAAGCCGCCCGGCAAATCGTCACGCGACGCGACCGAGGCCCGGCGCAAGGACGAGACGAAGGGGCAGGGCTGAGATTAGTGGCCAGTGGCCAGTGGCTAGTAGGAAGCCGACTGCGTCGGCGCGCGGCGGCGCCGCTTCTTACTGGCCACTAGCCACCAGCCACTAGCCACTGGCAGCGGGCTCTTTCCGCATCAGCGTGCTCTTGCCGAACAGCGACCCGATCAGGTCCACGGCGACTTCGGCCGTGCGGTTGCGCACGTCGAACGCCGGGTTCAGCTCGACGATGTCGAGCGATCCGAGTCGTCCGGTGTCCGCGACCATTTCCATGCAGAGCTGCGCCTCGCGGTAGGTCGGGCCGCCGGGCACCGTGGTCCCGACTCCTGGTGCGATGTCGGGATCGAGGAAGTCGACGTCGAGGCTCACGTGGATGTGCGTCGAGGCATCGGCACCGGCGAGCACGTGCTCGAGCACGTAGCGCATGCCCATCTCGTCGATGTAGCGCATGTCGAACACCTCGAAACCGACCTCGTGCACGAACTTCTTCTCGCCCGCGTCCACGCTGCGGATGCCGATCTGGCACAGCTGCGACGGCTGGATCGCAGGGACGGTGCCGCCGAGGCCGGTCAGCTCGGGCGGACCGTGGCCGCAGAGGCATGCGACGGGCATGCCATGGATGTTGCCGCTCGGCGTGAGCACGCTGGTGTTGAAGTCGGCGTGCGCGTCGAACCAGAGCACGCGCAGCTTGCGGCCGCTCGCGCGGCAATGCCGGGCCGCCGCGCTGATCGAGCCGATCGCGAGGCAGTGGTCGCCGCCGAGCAGGATCGGCAGCCGTTCGGCCGCGAGCTCGGTCCGGACAGCCTCGTGCACGAGCCGGTTCCACTCGACGACTTCGCGCAGGTGCCGGTAGCCACCCATCGGTGGCTGCCACGGGTTGGGCGGTCCGTTCAGGTTGCCGCGGTCGTGCACGACGACACCCTGGGCCTCGAGCACGGCCTGCAACTGCGCGACCCTCAGCGCCTCCGGGCCCATCGACGCGCCGCGCGCGCCGGCGCCGATGTCCGTGGGTGCCCCGATCAATGCAACTTGTGTCTGGGCCATGGCTGTCGTCACCTCAGGCCGTGCGCCGGCTGCGCGACCGGGCGGTCGCGCGCGCGCCGTGCAGCGTACCGCCGAAGAGGTCCTTCGGGTCATCGAGCTCGGGGATCAGGTCGAGCACCCTTCGCCCGAGCTCCTGCTCCCGCACCAGGCCGTACAGGAAACGCAGCGCCGAGTAGTCCTCGAGCGCGAAGCCGACGGAATCGAACAGCGTGACATCGTGCTCCGAGCGCCGGCCGACGGACTCGCCGCGCATGACGCGCGCCAGCTCGATCACGGGATAGTCCGCCGGCATCTGCTGGATCTCGCCTTCGATCCGAGACTGGGGCTCGAACTCGACCACGACACGAAGTCCGGGCCGACGCAGGACGTCCGGGTGCAGCTCGGTCTTGCCCGGGCAATCGCCGCCCACGGCGTTGAGGTGCATGCCGGACGCGATCATCGGCGGGGTCAGGATCACCGCGTTGCGCTTGTCGGCCGTGACCGTCGTGACGACGTCTGCGCCCCTGCACGCTTCGGCCGTGGAGCCGCACGGGATCACCCGCAGGTCCGCGAGTTCGGGCATCGACGCGAGGTTGCGCGCGAGCTTGGCGGTCGCACGGCGATCGACGTCGTAGAGCCGCAGTTCGCGGATGCCGACCAGCCGGTGAAACGCGATCGCCTGGAACTCGCTCTGCGCGCCGTTGCCGACCAGCGCCATGACGCGGCTGTCCGGCCGGGCGAGCCGCTGCGCAGCGAGTGCCGAGGTCGCGGCCGTGCGCAGCGCCGTCGTGACCGTGAGCTCCGACAGCAGCAACGGATAGCCCGTGTCCACGTCCGCGAGCACGCCGAATGCCATCACGGTGAGCAGGCCCTCGGCCGTGTTCCTGGGGTGACCGTTGACGTACTTGAAGGAGTACAGCCTGCCGTCGGTGGCTGGCATCAGCTCGATGACCCCCACCGGCGAATGGTTGGCGAGCCGCGGCGAGTTTTCGAACTCCGGCCAGCGGCGATAATCGGCTGCGATCTCTGCGGCGAGCCGTGCCATGAATTCGGCAGGCCCGATCGCACCCACGAGCCGCTGAATGTCGGTGACGCCGATGTATTCGACCATGACCTGAAACTCCGGGTGTGTGGCCTGGAAACCCCGCCATGGGCAGGCCGTGGAGCATGATCCGGACTTGCGCAGCCAACAGGAAGACAGCGAAGCGACCGTTTTGTGCTATAAACCAGTCAATTCGTCAGACCAATCGAGCAATCAGCTCAACCGATCGACCGATGGACGATCTGGATCGCCAGTTGATCGGCCTGCTCCGCGGTAACGCGCGCCTGCCCGTGGCGTCGCTGGCCAAGCGCCTCAAGGTTGCGCGCGGCACCGTGCAGAACCGCCTGTCGAAACTGGAGCGCGAAGGCGTGATCGCCGGATACACACTCCGGCTGCGGGTGGCGGACGAGGATCGCCGCATCGTCGCGCTGATGCTGCTCGCCGTCGAAGGCAACCGCGTCGAGGACGTGCTCGCGGCGCTGCGCGGCGACCCGTCGGTCTCGGCACTGCACACGACCAACGGTCGCTGGGACATCGTCGCCGAGTTGCGGGCCGACACGCTCGAGGAATTCGACCGCGTGCTCGGGCGCATCCGGCGCATCGAGGGCGTTGCGACCTCGGAGACCAACCTGCTGCTGTCGACGCTCAAGTACTGAGCGGTCCCGTGACTTATGATGCCGTCCCGCCACGGACGGAGCAGTCCGGTCCAGTCATCCCTCATGCAGCGTCCCGCCCCGACATCCGGCCCGCGTTCGCCGCGGGTGCTGTTCGTGCCGGTCTCGGGACCGGGCGGGTCGGGCGAACTGATGCGGTGCCTGACCGTCGCCCGCGAACTGCGACGCGCGAGCCCCGACACCGACATCCATTTCCTGGTCGCGCGCAATGGCGTGTTCCGCGAGGCCGTCGATTTTCCGATCCACGACTGCGATGCCTCGCCGACGCGCAGCACGCCGCAGGTCCTCGCCACGCTACGGGAGCTGCGCCCGGACGTGGTGGTCTTCGACAATGCCGGCCGCACCGAACAACTCCGCGCGGCCAAGGCACTCGGCGCCCGCCTCGTCTTCACGAGCCGATCGCCGCGGCTGCGCTGGAAGGCGTTCCGTGTTTCCTGGCTGCGTTTGCTCGACGAGCACTGGATCGTTTTTCCGCAGTTCGTGACCGGCGGGCTCTCGTCGTTCGAGCGGCTCAAGGTGCGCCTGACGCCCAATTACGTCGTGCGCCATCTGGACACGCTGTTCACCCCGTCGAAACCCGATGAGCGCGAACCCTGGCTCGCCGCGCACGGGCTCCGCGAACGCGGTTACACGGTCTTCGTGCCCGGCGGCCGCGGTGAGGCCCATGCAGCGGCGGTCGATCCCACGAGCCTGTTCGTCGCCGCTGCCGACGAGTACGCGCAGGTCACCGCCCAGACGAGCGTCGTGCTGACGGGTCGAGCGCAGCCGGTGCGGCCCGCGCGCGCGAGTGAACGGTTGTTGCTGCTGCCGCGCGTGCGGCCGGAGGACGTGCAGCACCTGCTCGCCGGCGCGGCGCGCGTCGTCTGCAACGGCGGCACCACGATGATCCACGCGCTCGCGCACGGCCAGGCGATCGTCTGTGCGCCGCTCGCCACGGACCAGGCGCGCCGGATCCGGCGCGCCGCACGCCTCGGCGTGGTCGTCGCGG
>JAJTCR010000270.1 GCA_021325695.1 Steroidobacteraceae bacterium
CCACGGTTGCCCGGGTCGTCGGCATAGGGGTCACGGAACAGCGCCGTGCGAGAGCCGAGCGAGCCGTCGATCAAGCCTTTGACGCCGCCCCACCGCACCCAGTCGTCGCCGCGTCCTTCAGCCTTCACCAGCGCGGCCAGTTCGCGCCAGTCTTCGATCGGCACGAACGAGTAGAAGCGCATCCGCACGCGGTCCTGTGCGCGCAGGCGGCGCAGCGAATGGTGTGTCGTCCAGTCGAGTTCGGTCACGTGCACCTGGGTGACGCCTTTCGAAAGGGCGTACGCGGTCCCCGCAACGATCGCCTGGTCGACGTCGGCATCGCTGGGCGGCGGGATCACTCGCTTCACGAGCGCCCCGGCCTTGTCCTTCAGCAAGCCAGTGGGCTCGCCGTTGGCGTCCCTGAGAATCAGGCCGCCCGCGGGGTCCGGGGTGTGGCGATCGATGCCGGCGAGCCTGAGCGCGAGCGAGTTCAACAGGACCAGATGTTGATCCAGCCGCACGATGGCGACCGGGGTCTCGGTCGTCACTGCGTCGATCCACGCACGCGTCGGCAGCTCGCCTCCCCACATCTGCTCATCCCAGTTGCCACCCTGCAGCCAGCGGCCGGGACGCAGTGCGCGCGCGGCACGTCCGACGCGCTCGACGAACTCGTCACGGGTCTTCGCGGTCCTGAGCTCGGGAGAGCCCAGCATGAACGAGGCACGCAGGAAATGCGTGTGGTTGTCCATGAAGCCGGGGAGGACGAAGGCGCCGTCGAGGTCGACGACTTGCGTGGACCTGCCGCGCATCGCGCGGACGTCCGCGTCTTCGCCCACGACCGTGATGCAGCGGCCGACAGTCCCGAACGCCGTGGCGGACCTGCGGCGCGGGTGACCGGTCCAGAGCCTGGCGTTGACGTAGGCGACCTCGAGCGGGGCACGGGACGCTTCGACGCGACGCTCAGCCAGCATCGCTCCGAGGCCGGCAATGAACTCGCGGCGCCCGATCAAGAAAATACGTCCGCGGAACGGTCGCCGTCGGGGGGGCGCGGGAGCATGCAACCCGGCGCGTCCAACGCCTTGATGAACACACGCAGTGGCTGCACGCGCAATTGCATGCGTCGAAACGTCTCATTTCCAGGCAAGTCCGACAAGAGTCCTGCTCCGCTCACGTGGAGCGATCGCCGGCGCTGGTGCTGCGGCATGAGTGAGCCGCGGCGCACAAGCGTGTCGGTATGATGCCGAAGCTGCACAGCCAGCCGAAGCGGAGACTTACACGATGGCGACTCTCTCCAGGTCGATGCGGGCCCGCGCAGTGGCAGGATTGAAGGGCGGCTGGCCGTGGGGCCTGCTGCTGCTCACCGCGTGTACGTTCTCTGCGACCCAGCCCGTTCCGTTCGCCGGACCGGGAAACCGGGATTGTCCCGAATGCCCGGAAATGGTGATCGCACCGGCGGGCGCGTTCCAGATGGGTTCTCCCGATCGCGAAGAGGGTCGCCAGTCGCACGAGTCGCCCATGCGCACGGTCACCTTCGCCAAGCCATTCGCGATCGGCAAGTACGAAATCACCTTCGACGAGTGGGACGCATGCGTCGCCGCGAAGGCCTGTGCGCCCGTCCCGGACGATGGCTGGGGTCGCGGCCGCCGGCCGGTGATCCATGTGAATTTCCAGATGGCCACCGACTATGCCCGGTGGCTGAGCGAAAGGACGGGCAAGCCGTATCGCCTGCCGAGCGAGGCCGAATGGGAGTACGCCGCACGTGCAGGCTCCACGACGCCATGGTACTGGGGCGACGACTCGAGGCGGGCCTGCGAACACGCCAACGTCGGTGACGAGTCGGTGAAGGCGGAGCACCCGGACTGGCCGCTGCACGACTGCAACGATGGCTTCCCGAAAACCGCGCCCGTGGGCACCTTCAAGCCCAACCGCTTCGGCTTGCACGACACCGCGGGCAACGTGTGGGAGTGGGTCGAGGATTGCTACAACCCATCGTACGAGGGTGCGCCCGCGGACGGTCGCGCCTGGCTGGCGGGGGACTGCGTCCGCCGCATCGACCGCGGCGGCGGCTGGTACAACAAGCCGTCGGCCGTGCGCCCGGCGCTGCGCTATGCGGGAGACGATCCGGCGAGGCAGAACAACACCCTGGGCTTTCGAGTCGTGAGGTCATTGGACATGCCCAAGCCAGACGGCGCATCGGATCGGCGGACCGAGCGCTGAGACGCTTGCCCAACGCTGTCCCGGAGCGCGACACTCGAGGCAGGCTGCTCGAGCAGGGTTCGACGGCGCGTCACATGTCGGGAAGCAAGGAGGCACCATGGATGATTCACTGCGCCACAGGCTGGCGGTCGTCATCTTCGCGCTCTGGGCAAGTACGGCCGTGCAGGCAAGCGACGGAACGCCCGATACGGGCAACCAGTTCCCCGCCGCGGGCGCCTACTACGAGTATTTCGTCTACCTGACGCCGGGCGAGCCCCCGGATGTCGCGTTCGCTGAGCAGTCCTGCTCGGGCGCGTTGATCGCGCCGAAGGTGTTCATGACCGCAGGGCACTGCACCGCCTACAACTACACCATCGATATCGGCATCACCGGCTATTACGACCTGGCCTGGGTCACGTTCGACCTCGTGGCGACCGGGAACGATTTCCGCTGCTTCGTGGCGGAGCAGGGAGTGCCGTACTCCGAGTTCATGACGGCGGACTACGGTTGCGACCCGACCGCGAAGTCGGTGCCATTCCCGACGTTCCACCCCGTGACCATCGCGGGCCGCACCGACGGTGTCCCGATCGCGCACGGCCTCACGCATCCGGGCTACCTGCGCGACGGACTGCGCCACGATGGCCGCGCAACACCCGAAAACTGGAACCTGCTGCAACAGCCCGACGTCGGCGCGCTGGTGCTGGAACACGCGATCGTCGGCATCGACCCCTTGCCGCTTCGCGCGGTCGGTGAACTCGACACGATCGAGGGCATCGTGGGTACGCCAGTGGTGAGCGTGGGCTACGGCCTCAACTGGACCAAGCTGTACGGCACCAGGCCGACGAGCGGCCTCGGCCCGCTGACCGATCTCGGCGGGGGCAACGAGGTCAAGCGCATCGCGCACGTCGGACCGATCAAGAACCTGTTCGAGAATTCGCTGGTGCCGCGGCAGGACGTGAAAAAAGGCGACGACGTCGTCTGTTATGGCGATTCCGGCTCGCCGCTGTTCCTCGAGCGCAACGGCGTGGTCGAGCCCGCCATCGCGGCAGTCCTCTCGGGGGCCACGAACTGGTGCCAGGGTTCCATGGATCCGTACTACCGGATCGATCAGCAGGAGGCCCAGGATTTCCTGCAATGCGTGATCGCGAACCAGGACGACGTCGGAGCGGCGTGCCGCGAGTGCTCCGCGGAGGCGGATCTGGGGCTATGCGAGCAGTAGCGACCGGTCGCGGCGCCGGATTCACGACAGGGTGCGGTTCGGTACGAACATGAGGCTCTACGTCGTCGGCATCCTGTCGTGCCTGTCGGTCACGGGTTGTGTGGCCGGTGGCATTCCTATCCCCATACTGAATCCGCAGGCGCCACCGCAGCCCGCCTCCGAGGTCGTGGATGCCGCAGCCATCGTCCCCCGAGACGGGGCGGGTGCGATCGTCGTCACGCGGGACTGGCAGCTGCGCGACCGGAAGTGCAGCTACGACATTTCCCTCGACGGCCGATTCGTCGCCGGGCTGCGCACGGGAGAACAGGTGACGATTTACGCCGACCCGGGTGCACGCACCCTCGGCGTGAGCATTCGTGACGAGGGAAGCTGTGAGGCCGCGCTTGCGCACGTTCCCC
>JAJTCR010000271.1 GCA_021325695.1 Steroidobacteraceae bacterium
TCCGACGGAGCGCCGTTCGCGCGTCGCCGCTGGTCGCGCCGAACGTGTCCGGCGTCGCTCCGGAAACGGTGGACGCGCGCATCACCGTGCGTCACGAACCTCGACCTTGAAGTTGGCCGCGCGCGTTCAACTCTGCGGGCCCTGACGCTCCATGCGCCGTGCGACGTGTCCGGCGTCGCCGGACACAAGCTCAGGCGCGGTGCGTCCAGCGGACGTTCCGGATGTTTTTCGCGGCGACATGTCGGCTTTCGGAGCCGCGAAAAATCATGCGGAACGGCCGCCGGGCACCACTGCTCTCAACGTGTCCAGTCGGCTCCGGACAGTCGCGGCGCTAGAGCGCTTGCCGGCCCGCGAGCGCGTGTGCGAGTGTGCCGCCGTCGACGTACTCCAGCTCGCCGCCGACCGGGACGCCGTGCGCGATGCGCGAGGCGCGCACCCCGAAGCGCGCGGCGACCTCGCCGAGGAAATGCGCCGTCGCTTCGCCTTCCACCGTCGGGTTGGTCGCGAGGATGACTTCCTTCACCTCGCCCTCGCCGAGCAACTTCTCGAACGGCCCGATGCCGATCTCCTGCGGCCCGATGCCGTCGAGCGGCGACAGGTGCCCCATCAGCACGAAATAGTGGCCGCGAAAGCTCGCCGTCTGTTCGATCGCGACGACGTCCGCCGGCGACTCGACGACGCAGAGCAGAGACGCATCCCGGCCCGACGAGGCGCAGATCGGGCAGAGCTCGCCGTCCGCGAACATGCGGCAGCGGCGACAGTGACCGAGCGTGTCCATCGCGCTCGCGACGGACGCAGCGATCTCGCGGCCGCCGTCGCGGTCGCGTTCGAGCAGGTGGAATGCCATGCGCTGCGCCGACTTGGGACCCACGCCCGGCAGGCAGCGCAGTGCCTCGATCAACCGGCTCAGCGACGGCGGATACAGCATCGGGTGACGACGGGTGCGACGCGGCTCGACTCAGAACGGCAGCTTGAAACCCGGCGGCAGGTTCATGCCGCCCATCACGGCGGCCATGCGCTGCTGCGTTTCCTTTTCGACGCGTTGCGCGGCGTCGTTGATCGCGGCGGCCACCAGGTCCTCGACCATTTCGCGGTCGTCGAGCGGCACGGCCGGGTCGATCTGCACGCGACTGGCCTCGTGCTTGCCGTTCATCGTGATCTTGACCAGGCCGCCGCCGGACTCGCCGGTGACTTCCATCGCCGCGATCTCCGCCTGCGCCTTCTGCATGTTCGCCTGCATCATCTGCGCCTGCTTCATCATGTTGCCAATGCCGCCTTTCATCGCGTCGAATCTCCTCGGGGCCAGAACGGTCGTCCAACGGTCGGTGCGCGCGTCTTCGTCACAGCGGTTTCACGGAACCGGGCTTGACGGTCGCGCCGAACACTTCTCGCATCGCGCGCACCGCGGGATCGGCCTCGATCGCCTGTTCGGCGGCCCGCTGCCGGTCCTCGTTCGCGCGCGCCTCGCGTTTCGCGGGTGTCAACAGGTCGCCGACACGGTCGGCCTGCACGATCTCGAGCCTGGTCGGCTCGCCGAAGCGCTCCGACAGGACCTGCGCGATGCGCTGCTCGATCTGCGGCCGCCGGAACGCCTCACCCGCGGGGTCCAGCTGCAAGCGGATCACGCCCGGAGCGCGTTCGAGCAGCAGGCAATGCGCTGCAAACTGCCGGGTCGGTCCGTGCAGTCCCAGCGTGGACACCAGCGACTCCCAGCCTTCGTCGTCGCGCGCGTCGATCCGTGGCTTGGCGTCGGCGGTCGCAGGGGGCGGCGTGACGGGGACCGGGGCGTCGTCCTCTTCCCACGGCGGCGGTGCGCTGCGGG
Organism: Steroidobacteraceae bacterium; assembly: GCA_021325695.1. Classification (GTDB taxonomy): domain Bacteria; phylum Pseudomonadota; class Gammaproteobacteria; order Steroidobacterales; family Steroidobacteraceae; genus RPQJ01. The sequence goes on from JAJTCR010000271.1 coordinate 1,823, forward strand.
TCGCCACGGCGCCGGTGGGCGCGCCGGCACGCGAAGCGGACGCCGGGGACGCCGCGGCCGACGGTCGCGTTGCGCCCGCGGTCGCCCGCGCGGTGTCGGCGGGGGCGACGGCAGCCGCGCCGGCCCGCGACGGAGTCCGCGTCGCTACGCCCGCGCCGCCGCTGCTGGCCGTCGGACTCGTCGCCGGGCCAACACTTTGCGGCCGGAACGCCAGCATGCGCAGCAACGTCATTTCGAACCCTGCGCGTGCATCCGGTGCGAAGTCGAGGTCGCGGCGTGAGTTGATCGCGATCTGGTACAGGAGCTGCAGGTCCTCGGCACTGAACTTCGCGGCGAGCTGGGCGAGGACCGCATCCTCCTCCTCGTCCTCGCCGGGTGGCAGGTCCGGCAAGGCCTGCAGCAGTGCCATGCGCTGGATTGCAGCGGACAGCTCGCCGAGGGCCTGGTGATAGTCGGGCGCGCGTTCGTCGAGATGCGCGGCCTGGCGCATCAGGGCGGCGCCATCCTTCTCCGCGAGCGCCGTCAGGATGCCCTGCACGTGCCTGCGGTCGAGCGTTCCGAGCAGCGTGCGCACCTCGCCCTCGAGCGCCTTGCCGCCGCCGAACGCGAGCACCTGGTCGAGCAGCGAGAGCGCGTCGCGCATGCTGCCTTCGGCGCCGCGCGCGACGGCTCGCAACGCACCAGGCTCGAACTCGACGTTTTCCGCTGCCGCGATCATCGCGAGCCGCTCGTAGATCAGCGGCAGCGGCAGACGGCGCAGGTGGAACTGCAGGCAGCGTGAGAGCACGGTGACCGGCAGCTTCTGCGGGTCCGTCGTCGCGAGCAGGAACTTGACGTGGGGTGGCGGTTCCTCGAGCGTCTTCAACAGCGCGTTGAACGAATGCGTCGAGAGCATGTGCACTTCGTCGATCAGGTACACCTTGTAGCGTCCACGCGCGGGCGCGTACTGCACGTTGTCGAGCAACTCGCGCGTGTCGTCGACCTTGGTGCGCGAGGCGGCGTCGACTTCGATCAGGTCGACGAAACGGCCGGCGTCGATGTCGACGCAGGTCGGGCACTGGCCGCACGGGGTCGAGGAGATGCCACGCTCGCAATTGAGCGACTTCGCGAAGATCCGCGCGATCGTCGTCTTGCCGACGCCGCGCGTGCCCGAGAACAGGAACGCGTGATGGATGCGCCCCGAATCGAGCGCGTTCGTGAGCGCGCGGCGAACGTGGTCCTGGCCCACGAGCTGGTCGAACGAACGCGGACGCCACTTGCGGGCGAGGACGAGGTAACTCATCGGCGGACGGATGCGCTCCCGTGGGACGACGGCGGCCGGTGGAAGGCGGCGGCCCGCGCCAGAATACCCCCGGCACCCGGCGTGGCCGCTACCGTTGCTCCCTTCCGGGCCTGGCGGGGTTTACGGCTGACCGTCGCGAGGGACCCGACGCGAGCCACCATGGAGGGGCGCGACTATACCACGCGCAGAAGCCTCCAATTTGCGGCGGCGCTGCTAGTCCTTCGGCACGGGCGGCGGACCGTCCGGCACGTAGGGCTTGTACGCGACGTCGCCTTTCTTCGCCTTGAACTCAGCCTGCACGGCGGCGAGCGTCGTCGGCTGTTCGTAGAGGTCGACCATCGTCGCGGCGAGCACCTTGGCGGCACGCAGCATGCCCTTGTGCCCGATCGACATGCCCGACGTGGCCACGACCGGCCACGCGTGCCACGGCGCATCCTTGGGCGACGTCGCGACCGTCACGTGCAGCGTGGGCGCGACCCAGCTGATATCGGCGACGTCGGTCGAGCCGCCTTCCTGTGGCTGGTTCTCGAGTGGATGGATGCCGGCAAGCATGCCCACCTCGGGCACGCCCGTCGCCTTCTGGATCTGCTTCGCGAACGCCTGCTCCTCGTTCGTGTACGTCGCAGGGCCGAGCCAGAGCAGGTTCGCATGGAGCAGGCGCGCGCCCGTCTCGTTG
>JAJTCR010000272.1 GCA_021325695.1 Steroidobacteraceae bacterium
CTCCGGGAACTCACGCAGGTCCACTGCATGCTGCGTCTCGTGGCCCAGGAAAGTGATCCGGAACTCCTCTGTTGGGCGACCGGTGCGGTCGATCGTGTCTCGCTGGCCTCGATCGCACGGCGCGGTCCCCTGGCGCCGCTGCGCCGCGAGAAACCGAAATTGCAGGGAGCCGAGGTGTCGCCGATCCGCGACGGATCCTGGAGGAGATCAGGCCGGCGCAGCGGGTCTGAAAGCGGGTAAGCAGTCGATCCTGGAGGAGAAATCCATGCGCACGCAGCCCACCCTCGCCCTCGTGGTGTCGACGATGCTGCTCGGCGCGGCCGCCACGCAGGCGCAGCCGGCCGAAACGATGACCGGCCGCGAAGACATCCTGAGCTCGACCGAGGACTGGACCGACGCCGACACCAACGACGATGGAACGCTGTCGCAGGCGGAGCTGAACCGGGCCGAGCCGACGCTGGCGGCGTACTTCCGCGAGATCGACGTCGACGGTGACCGGCGCCTCTCGCGTGACGAGATCGCGGCCTGGCAGGCCGACCCGGACCCCGGCGAGGTCGATGCGGACGAGCTGCCCGCCGGTGCAGTGGATCGTGGTGCAGTGGAACGGAGTGATGCCGACACGGCCGTCGAGGACCAGGCCGCGTCGCCGGACCCGGACCAGGGGTCGGTGCGAAACCGGAGTACCGACGACCTGCTGCCCGACGACGGGGACGAGTCGAGCGAGCTGCTGCCGGACGATGCAAACGACGACACGACCGAGGCGGGAGAGGTCGAGCCTGATTCCGGACGGCAATGAAGCCGACGAACCCGGCCTGACGAGTGACCTTCGACGCGCAATGAGACGCGCAATGAAATGATCAGAGCACGAGCGTCATGCGGACGAGCTCAGGCTCGTCGAGGTCGGCTTTGGTCGCAAACCCGAGCGAGCGCGACAGGTCGATCATGCGCGAATTCTCGCGCAGCGTGATGCCGGTCATGACCTTGAGGCGGCGCTGGCGGGCCACCTCGATCAGGTGTCGGAACAGCTGTCGCGCGATACCCTTGCCCTGCCACTCGTCGCTCACGACGATCGCGAATTCGCAGGTCTCCTCGTCCGGCAACGTGATGTACCGAGCCACGCCGATCTGCTGCTCCGCACCGTCCGCGCCGTGGCGCACGACGACCAACGCCATTTCGCGGTCGTAGTCGATCTGCGTGAAGCGCGACAGCATGGCCGGCGTGAGGTCGTGCAGCCCGAACATGAAACGCAGGAACCGCGACTCCTCGGACAATCGGTGCACGAATTCCTGCTCGATGCGTGCGTCCTCCGGGCGGATCGGGCGCACCGTCCCGCGCTCGCCGTCCGGCAGCTCGATCGGGAAGTGGTAGCTGCTTGGGTACGGATGGATCGCCATGTGGCGGTACGGGAGCGCACCCGGCGGGTTGCGCAGCACGCCGATGCGCGCGTCGACTACGACCGCACCCCTGGCGGTGACCACGACCGGGTTCAGGTCGATTGCGCCGACGTCCGGCAATTCACAGACGATTTCGGAAACCCGCAGCAGGATGTCCTCGACCGCCTCCCGGGCGGCGGCCGGCGCGCCACGCAACGGCTGCAGCGCCAGGCGGGCACGAGTACGGCGAATCAAATCGCGCGCCAGGTAGGGATTGAGCGGGGGCAACGCGACGGCGCGGTCGCGGATCACCTCGACCATGGTGCCGCCGAGGCCGAAGCTGATCGCGGGGCCGAACACCGGGTCGCGCACGACGCCGATCATGAGCTCGCGACCGTGACGCTCGAGGTACATCGGCTCGATCAGCACGCCCTCGAGCCGCGCGTCGGGACGCGCCAGTGCGACGTCCCGCATCATGTTGTCGTAACCGTCGCGCACACTCTTCGCATCCGCGCGGCCGAGCCGCACGCCACCCACGTCGGTCTTGTGCGCGATGTCGGGCGAAAGGATCTTGAGCGCGACCGGAAAGCCAGTCGTCTCGGCCACGCGCACGGCCTCGTCGGCCGAGTGAGCCGGAACGGCACGCACGACCGGCACGCCGAACGCGGCGAGCAGCTCCTTGGACTCGGCCGGGTTCAACCACTCGTTTCCCGCCGCGAGCGCCGCGTCGAGCAGCGCCTGTGCGCTGGCCTTGTCGGGGGTCGACGAGGGGCCGAGCGGCGTCGGCACCTGCAGCAACTGTTCCTGGTTCGACGTGAACAGCCCGAGCGCGGCGATCGCGTCGACCGCAGCCTCCGGCGTGCGGTAACTCGGGATGCGGTTCTCTGCGAAACGCTGGCGACTCTGCACGACGGCCGCATCGCCCATCCAGCACGTGAAGACGGGTTTTTTCTGTGCCCGCGCGACCTGGATCAGGGCGTCGGCGAATTCGTCCGGGGCGGTCGTCGCGAACGGCGCCATGACCGCGAGCAGCGCGTCCGTTTTCGGGTCTGCGAGCACGTGGCGCGAGGCCTCGGCGAACTGCTTCGCCGAGGCATCGCCACGCACGTAGACCGGATTGCCGTGCTGCGTGCTCGGCGGCAGGAACGAGCGCAACGTGGCGAGCGTTTCCTCCGACAGCCACGCAAGCTGCAGGCCGCGGTCCGCGGCGCGGTCGGCGGCGAGTTGGCCGGGACCGCCCGCATTCATGACGATGCCGAGGCGTCGGCCCGTCATGCGGACGCCCGCCCCGAGCGTGCCCGCCGCGCTGTAGAGCTGCGAGAAGGCCCGGATCCGCAGCACGCCCGCCCGGCGCATGGCCGCGTCGAAGACGTCGTCGCCGCCCACCAGCGAGCCCGTGTGGAACGCGAGGCTCGCGTCGGTTTCGGCCGCGCGCCCCGCTTTCATGACCACGACGGGTTTCACCCGCGCGGCCGCGCGCAGCGCGCTCATGAAGTGCCGCGCCTCGGCGACCGCTTCCATGTACAGCATGATGCTGTCGGTGGCGCCGTCGCGGACGAGGAAATCCAGGATTTCGCCGAACTCCACGTCGTCCGACACGCCGGTGGAGATGACGGTCGAGAACCCGACGTGGCGCGAAGCGGCCCAGTCGAGCATCGCGTTGCAGAGCGCCCCGGACTGCGACACGAACGCGAGCCGTCCCGGCTTGGGCAGCGACGGCCCGCACGAGGCGTTGAGACGCGTGTCGGTCCGGATCACGCCCAGGCTGTTCGGGCCGAGGAACCGGATCCCGTACCGTCGCGTCGCGTCGAGCAACTGCCGTTCGAGTTCCGCGCCACGCTCACCGCCCTCGCGGAAGCCGGCGGCGGCAACGACGGCCCCGCGCACGCCTTTCTCGCCGCACTGCGCGAGCACGTCGGGCGTCACGTCGGCGGGCGTCAGCAGCAACGCGAGGTCGACCGGCCCCGGCAGGTCCCGCACGCTCGCGTGACAAGGCTCACCGTCGAGCGTCCCGTGCCGCGGATTCACGAAGTAGGTGGGACCCGTGAAGCCGCCCTGGCGCAGGTTGCGCCGCGCGATGTCGCCGAGGGTGCCGGGGACGTCGCTTGCGCCCACGATGGCGACGGACGACGGGTTCAACACGGCGGCGACGCGTCTCGCGGTCATGCCAAAGTGTACCCCGCGCGTAGGGTTGCCCCACCGGGATGCAGCGGACCCACTGGATGGCGGATCATTGCGATCGACCGCACGGGGGATACCGATGGCCGTCGCCTTCATCACGCACCCACACTGCCGGCTGCACGACATGGGGCCCGACCATCCGGAGCGGCCTGCGCGGCTCGACGCGATCGAGGACGAGTTGCACGTCCGGGGCCTGCACGACCTGCTGCTCCATCGCGACGCGCC
>JAJTCR010000273.1 GCA_021325695.1 Steroidobacteraceae bacterium
GCGCGTTCGGATCCTGCGGCAGGCCCCACACGCCCACGGGGAAGCGGCCAAAGGGCCGCGCGGCATCGACGAACGGATACGGCTGGTCTGCGCCGCCGCGGCGCCAGGTGATGACGATCGTCGGCGACACGTCGGCCACTTCCATCGGAGCCACGCCGAGGGCGCGGCTCGGCGCAAACGAACTTTGCCCGGCGCCGGTGCGCGTCACTTGCGTGGCCGGGACGGTGCTGGCGAAGGTCATCGAGAACTCGACCACCACCACGAACGGTCGTGCGGAGGATCCGTCCGGCGTCGATTGCTCGCCCTTGGCAGGCAGCACGCCGGTGTTGGTCATCAGTGCGTGCGGACGTGCCTTGCCGCTGTCGGCCGCCTCCAGGTACTTGGCGATGAAGTCATGGGCGGCGATCGGCTGGCGCTGCTCCTGGGCCGCGCCGCCGAACTCGAAGGTCAGCTCGACCGGACCGACGTCGAAGGTCACGCTGCCACGGAAGTCGGGGCCGAGCACGTGAATGCGTGCGCCGCGGCTGATCGAGAACGTGACCTCGCCGAAAAGCCAGGTGTCGACGGTCACGCCCGCGGCGATGCGCGCGTAGGCCATGACGTCGTAGTGGAACGGATCGAAGAAGACGATGCCGTGCGCGCCGAACTTCACCTCGGCCCAGCCCGGCCCGAGGGAGGCCGATGCCTCGAAGTCGCCGCCGGCCATCAGCGCCTCGGAGGTGAGCGCAAAGTAGCCGCCGGCCTTGATGACGATGTTGCTGCCGATGCTCCAGCGCAGGCCGAGGCGCGGCACCACCGGGTAACCGTCACGGTGGAAGTCCGGGTGGTACCCACCCATGGTCAGCACGAACTCGCCGGTCTTCTCGCCCTTGAACCAGATGACGTACGCGAAACCGCCCGTGAGCTTGATGTCGGGGTAGAGCAACCAGGAGTTGTCGGTGAGCTGGCCCTGGACCCAAAGCACGCCCTCGCGACTGGAGAAGCGCACCAGCAAGGCCAGTTCGATCGAGACCAGCGCCACCTGCGGTCGCGGCAGCGCCATGCGCGCGAGGCCGAGCAGGCTGATGTCCAGCCCGTCGCCGATCTGCACGCCCACGGCCGCGATGCCGTCGACCAGCGCGAAACTGTTGAACGACAGGCCCGCCGCGAACCAGAAGGTTCCCTTCTGCATCGGGAAGTACGAGCCCAGTGCGCGCAGCTGCGTCATCGGATCGCTGGGCGTGGCGGCGATGTCCAGCGCCTGGATCAGCGGGTAGTCGCCGAAGTTCGAGAGATCCGTCGGCAGCACGAGCTTGCGATTGATGCCGAAACCGCCGCCGATGCCGGTGAGGAAGAACGCCGGCGGTCCGCCGATCGGGCCGTTGACCGCGCCGATGGCGAAAAACGCGGTGAACTTCTGGCCGTCGACCTCGCCCTCGCCGTAGCCGCCGTAGACCGTCAGGCCGTAGACCGCGAAACGGCCGAGCAGCATGCCGAGGTACTCGATGCCCTGCGACGTGGTCTGCTTGAGCAGACCGCCCGCAATGGACACACCGGCGATGTCTGCCGAGACCGCGAGGCCGGCGAGGTCGACCTGCCAGTTCGACGGGTTGAAGAAGTCCTCGTTGGCGGCGAAATAGGTAATCTGCAGGTCGTCGACCGCGCAGGTCAGCCCGAACATGGACACAGCACCGTCCATCAGCAGCGAAATGCGCTCGAGCCGGCCTTGGGGCGTCGCCGTGCCGAAGCCGACCTGCTCGAGGTACAACGGCCCGAAACCCTTGCGTATGGCGATCCACCAGGGGCCCGTGCCTTCGCCGGCGGTGAGCGAGACCTGCGCCGCGCCGCCATCGTGGGCTTGAACGGCCAGCGCCGGCGAGAAGGCGGGCTTCGGGGGCGTGGGCCCGGTGTCGCGCATGATCCCCTGCGCGATCCCGTTGTCGCCGCCCGCACCCGCGGTGGAGACGGCGAGATCGGAGAACTGCAGCTGCACGCCGCCGCCGGTGACGCCGTCCTTCGCGTCGATCGCGGCGAAGACGTGCAGCGCCACCGACTCGACCGTGATGCCCGCGTCGAGCAGAGGGCCCGAGTCCCTGCCCACGCGGAGGCCCAGCCCCTCGACCTTCAGGCTGGGCGTGAAGCGAAACGGCTGCGTCGGTGGCAGCAGCCCGTCGAAGAGGCCGCCGCTCACGCCTGGATTGCGGTCAATCCAGCTTGCGTCGTCCTCGAGCCAGAGCGAGACGTCGCCCTGCGTGAGCCGGTAGCGCTCGACCAGGCCGACCCGCAGACCGACGGTGCCGTCGTCCGCGCGGAAGCCCACTCGCAGGCCTTCGAGTTCGATCGCGATGCCGGCCCCGGCAACGTTGTTGAAGAGCCGATGGACGCGCTCGAGCAGCGTGGCCGGGTCGAACAGGCCGTCGATCAGCTGCGCGTCGTTGGCCTCGTCGAGTACGACACCGCGCAACAGGAAGCGCACGTCCTTGCCGTCGCCGCCCACCTTCTCGTCGAGCAGGTTCTGCACCGACTGCTGCGCCATCGCCACGGCGGCCACCAGGTCGCCCACCACGTCGACGATGCGAAGCGCCACCTGGGCCGCGTCGGTGCTGTCGATCGCGCTGGCCAGCGGGCCGTCGCTGGCGACGAGATCGAAGCTCAACGTGTCGAGCGTCCAGCGCGCGGCGAAGTGGTGCGTGTCGTCGGCGGAAAGGCCGACCAGCACGCGTCGTCCACCGGACGGCGCAAGACCGGCGCCGACACTCGCGAACGGTCGCAGCAGCACGCCGCCGGTGTCGATGCGCGCCGGCCCGACGGCCACGCTCAATTCGTCGAGACCGGCGGCGCTGATCGTGAACGCAAACCCCAGCGTCTCGATGCCGGTTACCGCGATGCTCGGCGCGGCGATGACGACGCGGCTCGCTGCCGGTTGCCACGACAGCGTCACACCACCGGCGGTGACGCCGAGCTCGGTCACGGTGCCGTTGGCGTCCACGCCCGCCGGCAGGAAGTCATCGAGCAGGGGGGCGATCACGTCGAGACCGGTCGCAGTGATCGAGGGCACCGCCGCGGTGAGTGCACCCACCGGGTTGGCAGCCCATGCGCGGAGCGCGTCGATGCGGAAGGTCCTCGGGGCACCGCCGCGCAGTGCGAGCGCATCGCCCACCGTGCGCACCAGTTCGCCCGGCGTGCCGGGCAGCTCGACGAGCTTGTCGAGCAGGTAGGGCAGGGCGGCTTCGGCCGCGGCGGACAAGCCGCCGAATCCAGAGAAGGGCACGAGCGGGATGTCGGCACCGCTGGCGGGGCGCACGAACAGTTCGATGCCTGCGTTGCCGAGGCGCGTGTGCACGGCTTGTCGGCCGGGCGACGCGCCGGCCAAGCCGAGGTGGGCTTCGCACGCGACGTTCGGGACACCGACGGGTCCGACCGCGAGACTCGCCTTGATTTCGCCCGCTAGACGCGCGCCGCCGCCGGGGGGTGGGACCCACTCGCGCGGCTTGACCGCGAGCGCGAGGCGCGCGCCGGCACCGTCCGCGCTGACCGCGAGTTCCACGCCTTTGGCAAGCGTCCAGGGCGACCCGGCCTCGCCATCGAGGCCCATCAGCGGGCGCAGCGCGTCGAGGAGCGACTGGATCTTCAGCGGGCTGGCCGCCAGCGAACCGGCGCTGCGCAGCCAGCCCGCTGGATCGGCGAACAATCCCGCGAGTGGACGCAGCGCACGCTCGGCGTCGCTCGCCGCGCCGGCCAGCAGGCCGAGCGCGTCGAGCACGGCGTCGATCCGACCACGCTGCGCGTGCTGCTCTGGTACCAGTGCAGCGCGACGGCGAACGGGGTCAGCGCGACCTGCAGCTGCATCGCGCCGACAGTGGGCAGCGCCGCCCCGGGACCAAAGCTGAGCTGACCCGTCAGCCCCCCCACCGAGGCACTGACGTCCGCGATCCAACCGAAGCGTCCGGCGTTGCCAGCACCGCCGTGCACACGCACCGTGTGCGTGGCGAGGTCGAGGGTTGCGCCGAGAGGTCCCAGCAGCGACGTCACCGCCGCCGCGACCTGCGAGCCCGCCGCCGCGAGCCGCTGACGCACCAGGCCGGCCGGGTCGTGCACGAGCTGGTCGATCGCATCGCCGACCACGCCGCCATCGGCACCGGTCAGCCCCAGCGCCGCGCACAACTTGGAGAGCGCCACCGCGCGCGCACTGGCGACATCAGCGGTGAGCCGCTGCACTGCGGCCGACAGCAGCACGCGCGCCTCGGGCAACACCGCCACGGCGTCCTCGTCGACATTGCCGAGCGCCAGTGCCTCCCACGACTGCCCGAACACACGCGCTTCGTGCAGCACGACGCGTGCGTCGCCCGGCGAGCGACCGTCCAGCGGCAACGTCAGCACCGCGGACACTGCCCGCAGTTCCAGTTCGGGCGTGGCCGCCAGCCAGCCCACCGCATCGCCGACGTGCAACTCCACGCGCAGTTCCTGTGCGCGGTCGATGCCACCGCTTTCGAGGTCGAACGCGAACAGTTGCAGCTGGGCACTCGCGCGAATGCGCAACGTGCCGCTGCTGTCGTCCGGCAGCGTCCAGCGCAGGCCGGCGTTGACGCCGGTGGGCGGCACCGCGTCGACGGCTGTGCGTCCGCGCGCCCGGTCAGCAAGGGCGGCCGCGACGATCGCGGTCAGTGCCTGCGCGACGCGCTCCCGTGATACGTCGCCGAACAGTGCATGCACGACAAGCCCGGTGCGCGGTGCCTCGAGCGGCACGACCGGCAGGCGGAGGTCGGCCGCGGGATCGGGCAACGGCGCGAGTTCCATCAATGCGCCTACGAGCGCGCGACCCAGTGCCAAGTCGTCGTCGTCGACGTCGATGCCGGCCGAAGGCAACAGTCGGTCGAGCAGTCGCAACGCATCGGCGGTGGGCTGCACGCTCAGCGCCGTCAGCGAGATCGGCGCCAATGGCGTGCCCAGCAACACTAGTTCCGTGACGCCAGCGCGCGTGGTCGGCTGGACGGCGAGTCGCGCCGCGTGGCCCGCCCCGGCCACCGCGACGACGACGATATCGCTGCTGATCGCGGCCAGCGTGTCGAGAACGCGGCCGAGCCGCGCCGCCTGCTCTGGTGTTCCGTCGGTCGCGCTGGCGCCGACACGGCAATCGGCGCGCCGGCCGAGGCCGACGAACCACTCGCC
>JAJTCR010000274.1 GCA_021325695.1 Steroidobacteraceae bacterium
CGGCTGCTCCGGAGCCCTCGCGGACGGCGTCGCGAACCAGGAGTACGTACGCTTTCTCGCCAACTGCGGCCTGGTCGACGTGGACTGGGGCATGCGCGCAGAGCGCGACAACCGCACCGCCCAGTCGGCGCTGTGGCGTCACCACCGTGACGTCACCGCCTTCGTCGGGGGGCGCTGCACCAGGTGCGGCACCGTGCAGTATCCGCGCTCACGCGCCTGCGTGAATCCCGAGTGCCGGGCATTCGACACACAGGTGCCGGAGCGATTCGCGGACAAGGTCGCCCACGTCAAGACCTACACCGAGGACTGGCTCGCGGTGACACGCAGTCCACCGCACGTCTACGGCAACGTCCAGTTCGAGGGCGGCGGCAACGCATTCATCGAGTTCGCGGACACGCGGCCGGGTGAGCTCGGCGTCGGCACGCCGGTGCGCTTCGTGTTTCGCGTCAAGGACTTCGACGCGCTGCGTGGCTTCCATCGATATTTCTGGAAAGCCGTGCCGGTGAGGAACTGAACGTGGCGCGAGGCATCCGCGACAAGGTCGCGATCGTGGGCATGGGCTGCTCGCGTTTCGGCGAGCGCTGGGACTGCAGTCCCGACGACCTCATGGTCGAGGCGTTCGGCGAGGCGCTGCAGGACGCCGGCATCGAGCGTGACCGCATCGAGGCCGCGTGGCTCGGCGTGTTCTACCAGGACCAGAGCGTGAGCCGGTCCGGCCTGCCCTTGTCGTTCGGCCTGAAACTGCCGAACGTGCCCGTGACCCGCGTCGAGAACCTCTGCGCGACCGGCACCGAGGCGTTACGCGGCGCGGCCTACGCAGTGGCTGCGGGCGCGGTCGACATCGCGCTCGCGTTCGGCGTCGAGAAGCTCAAGGACACGGGATTCGCGGGCCTGCCCGAACGCACCAAGGGCACGTTCGAGGACCTGTGGCAGCCAGGCTTCACGCCGCCCGGGGCGTTTGCGCAGCTCGGCGCGGCCTACGCGGCGCGGCACGGTCACACGATGGACGACGTGAAGCGCGCGATGGCGCACGTGTCCTGGAAGAGCCACGAGAACGCGGCGGCGAACCCCAAGGCGCACCTGCGCAACCGGATCACGATCGACCAGGTGCTGTCGGCGCCGATGGTCGCCTATCCGCTCGGACTCTACGACTGCTGTGGCGTCAGTGACGGCGCCGCGTGTGCGATCGTCACGACACCGGAGATCGCCGCCTCGCTCGGCAAGCGCGACATGGTCACCATCAAGGCGCTGGCGCTCGCGCCGTCGAACGGCGTCGAGATGGGTCACGCGAGCTGGGACGGCGCGCATACGCTTACGACGCGCCTCGCGGCCGGACGCGCGTACCTCGAAGCCGGGATCACCGATCCGGCCGCGCAGATCGACCTCATGGAAGTGCACGACTGCTTCTCGATCACCGAACTCGTGGTCATGGAAGACCTCGGCTTCTCCGCACCCGGTCGCGCCGTGCACGACGTGCTCGAGGGCCGCTACGACCGTGGCGGCGCGATCCCGTGCCAGACCGACGGCGGCCTCAAGTGCTTCGGGCACCCCGTCGGAGCCTCCGGCCTGCGCATGGCGTACGAGATCTACAACCAGTTGCTCGGGCGAGCCGGCGAACGCCAGCTCGCGGCGCCAGCCCTTGGACTCACCCATAACCTGGGCGGCATTCCCAATCGCAATGTCGCGAGCGTGTCCGTGCTCGGTTTACACAGAGGTTGACCCCGTGGATCAAAACGTCAAGCGCCTGAAGCCGGCCACCGAGCCACGGCAGTGGGGCCTCGATGACGAAGCACTGGCCACGCGCCCGACCGTCTTCCGGGCCGACCTGCTCGAGGGCAAGGTGTTCGTCGTCTCGGGCGGCGGCAGCGGCATCGGCCGCGGCATCACCTACCTGCTCGCGCGCCTCGGCGCCAACGTGATGATCTGCGGTCGTCGCGCGGAGAAGCTCGAGGAAACCGCGATCGGCGTCAAGCGACTGCTCGGTCGCGAGATCGCCACGTGCGCGATGACGATCCGCGAGCCGGAACAGGTCGAGTCGATGGTGATGGCGACGTTCGACCGGTTCGGACGGATCGACACGGTCGTCAACAACGGCGGTGGGCAGTTCCCGCAGGCCGCGATCGAATTCAGCGTCAAGGGCTGGAACGCCGTCATCGATACCAACCTGAACGGCACCTGGTACATGATGCAGTCGGTCGCGCGGCAATGGCGCGACCGAGCGCAGACCGGCAACATCATCAACATCGTTGCCACGATCGCGCGCGGCATGCCGCAGGTCGCGCACACCTGCGCGGCCCGCGCGGGTGTCATCTACCTCAGCAAGACCGTCGCCACCGAGTGGGCGCCGCTCGGCATTCGGGTCAATTGCATCGCGCCCGGTGCGATCGCGACCGAAGGACTCAATGTCTATCCCGACGGCGTGCCCGAGCGGTTCGCGTCGACCAACCCGATGAAGCGCTTCGGCGATGTCCACGACATCGCCGAGGCCGTCGTCTACGTCGCCGCGGACTCCGGCAAGTTCGTCACCGGCGAGGTGCTCACGATCGATGGCGGGCACAGCGTCTGGGGCGACACCGAATGGCCGGGCGGGCGACCGCCCTACTTCGACGTCGACTGACCCGCTCCACCAGCAGGAGATACACGTGGCCGATACGCTACTCGCGCGCACCCCGCGGTCCGAGCTGCCAGAGTCGTTCCGCCTCGCCTGGGACACGTTGAACCGCCTGACCGGCGAGCCGACCTTCGTCGAGGTCTTCGCCTCGAATCCCGAGATGCTCGACTTCGTCATGAACCGGTTCTACGCCGGCATCTTCTTCGGGGGTCGCGTCGACCAGCGCTACAAGCAGCTCGCGCGGCTCGAGCTTTCGCTGCTGCACGGCTGCCGCACGTGCAACAAGCAGAACGTGCCCGGCGCGCTGGAGGCCGGCATCACGCAGCAACAGGTCGACGCGATGCTCGACTTCGAATCGGGGCCGTTCACGGAGGCCGAGAAAGCCGTGATCGCGTACGCGCGCGAGGTGGCACTGACGAACCTCGACGGCCGCATGACTCCGGAGTTGCATCGCCGACTGGCCACGCACTTCTCGCAACCCGAAATCCTCGAGCTCGGCGTCGTGATGGCGGTCATCTCGGGGATGGCCAAGCTCTCGTTCGTGCTCGACCTGGTCGAAAAGGAACCCTATTGCCCCTTCGCCGGCAGCGCCGCTGCGTAGGGCCAGCAACCACCTTACAGGCGAACGCATCGCATGAGTCAACGCATCTTCCCGATCACGATGCCGAAGTGGGGCATCGAGATGACCCAGGGCACGATCACGGGCTGGCACGCCGAGCCCGGCCAGGCGCTCGGCAAGGGCGACACGCTGCTCGACGTCGAGACCGAGAAGATCGTCAATTCGGTCGAGGCGCCGGTCCCGGGCACGCTGCGCCGCATCCTCGCCGACGTCGGCGCCACGGAGAACGTCGGTGCCCTGATCGCCGTGTTCGCCGCGCCCGAAGTGCCGGACGCCGAGATCGACGCCTTCGTCACGGGGTTCCAGCCGGCGGACACGAGCTTCGAACCGGACGCCGGCGGTGCGGCCGCCGCGCCGGCCACGCCGCCACCCACCACGGTGGAGACCGGTGAGGCCGGCGGCAAGGTGAGTCCGATCGCGCGACGACTCGCGGAGCGGCTCGGCATCGACATCACGCAGATCAAGGGCACGGGGACGCACGGCCGCGTGTCGAAGGAAGACGTCGAGGCCTACGCCGC
>JAJTCR010000275.1 GCA_021325695.1 Steroidobacteraceae bacterium
AGCAGCGACTGGCTCTCCTCGAGCGCCATGCCGCGGTCGCGGCCGACCGGCTGGTCACGCCAGGCCGCCGGCAGGCCCAGGTCGTACATCGCCTGGCCGGTCTCGTGCAGCACGCCCATCAGCCCGGTGAACGGGTCCTGCAGGTCGAAGCGCGTCGTGACGCGCACGTCGCCCCAGACGCCTTCGGTGAACGCGTGGCTCGCCTCGTCCAACCGGCCGCGGTGGAACGGGAAGCCGAGCGCGCGCATGACTTCGAGCGCCAGCGCGCGCTGTTTCGAGACGCTGAACTTGCCCGCGAGCGGCAAGGGAGGCTCCGCCGCCTGCAGTTCGATGGCGTCGCGGATCAGCGTCGGCAGGCGACGGCTCACGACGCGGAACAACGTGTCGATGTCGGCACTCAGGAAGCCGGGACTGAACCCGTCGATCAGCGCGTCGTACGGGGCGAGCCCGAGCGCCTTCGACAGCACCTGCGCCTTGTCGCGCGTCAGCGCGACGACCTCCTCGAGGTGGGGCGCGAACAAGGCGAAGTTGTTCCCCTGCCGGGCTTCGAGCCAGCGGACTTCTGCGAGCGAGGTGGCCCGGGCGAGCCGCGTGACGAGCGTAAGCGGCGTGCCGATCGCACGGTCCCGCTCGCGGCGCATCTCACGCAGGTTCGCGAGTTGCCAGTCCTCGAGCTGCGACTCGTTGGCCTGCGCGCGTTCGATCAGCCGCGACACCTTCGGCGAGATGAGCAGCGCGTGGCATTCGGCATCCAGCGCTGCGAGCTGCTCACCGCGGACGTCGGCGCTGCCGCGCGGCATCATCACCGCGGAATCCCAGCGCAACAGGCTCGTTGCGCCGCGGAAGGCGTGGAGCCTGCGAAATTCCTGCTCGAGCTGCTGGTACGGACTGTGTGCCATGCCTGGTCGGGGTTCCGGTCGACCCGCGCGGCGCGGGCGTTCCGTCGGGGGCGGGCGCAGTCACGAACCTGCCGGGGACGGGTGGCGATTGTAGCAAAGCCGCGGTGTCGGACGGGGTCCGTCTCCGCATCGAGCCGACTGGTTTTACTTAGGATTCAAACGGTTAAATGGCAGGAGGTGGGCCGGCCACCGTTTCAGCCGGGCCCGCCCGCCCGAGGCTTGCGCGGAGCCGCTCGAGTCGCTGGGCGACTGCCTGCGGCGACCCGGTGTTGCGCGCCACCAGCGCATAGACGGCCGGCACCACGACGAGCGTCAGCAGCACCGAGATCACGACGCCGTAGAACACAACGACGCCGATCGACTTGAGCGACTCCGCGCCGGCGCCCGAGGCGAGCATCAGCGGCAGCGCGCCGAACGCCGTGCAGAAACTCGTCATGAGCACCGGCCGCAGTCGCAGCGCCGCGGCTTCGATCACTGCCTCGGTGTATTCGAGGCCGCGGTCCCGCAACTGGTTCGCGAACTCGACGATCAGGATGCCGTTCTTGGCCGCGAGACCGACCAGCATGATCGAGGCGATCTGGCTGAACACGTTGATCGACATCCCGTAGAGCCACAGGCCGACCAGCGCACCGATGATCGCGAGCGGCACCGTCGTGATGATGATGAACGGGTGCAGGAAACTCTCGAACAACGCGGCCAGCACGAGGAAGACGATCACGAGCGCCAGGACGAACATCCAGTACAGCTGCGCGCCGGACTGCTTGAACTCGCGGGACTGGCCGTCGTAGCCGAGCTTGACCGTGGGCGGCATCTCCTGCTCGACCACGTTCTCGACGTAGCGCAACGCGTCTCCGAGTGCGAATCCCGGCACGAGCGCGGCGCTCACGGTGATCGAGCGCAGGCGGTCGAAGCGATTCAGCCGCATCGGGCCCGCGAGCTCGCTGAGCCGGACGAGGTTCGACAGCGGCACGAGTTCGCCCGTGCGATCGGAGCGCACGTACAGGTTGTCGAGATCGGTCGGCGTCGCGCGGTCCTCGACGCGACCCTGCAGGATGACGTCGTATTCGCGGTCACGATCGACGAACGTGGTCACCACGCGCGAGCCGAGCACGGTCTCGAGCGTCCGCGAAACCGTCTGCAGCGAAATGCCGAGGTCCGCGGCGCGATTGCGGTCGACGGCGACCTCGAGCTGCGGCTTGCGCTCTTCGTAGTTCGACTGAACGTTCGTGAGGCCCGGGTTCTCGCCCATGCGCTGCATCAGCAGGTCGCGCCACTCGATGAGGTCGGCGTACTCGGTGCCCTGCAACACGACCTGGACCGGCGAGCCCTGGCCCACGCCCCAGCCCCCGGGCACGTTCACGAACGCGCGGACGCCGGGCAGCTGGTTCAACTCGGCGCGGACGTCCTGCGCGATCTGGTCGGCCGAGCGGTCGCGCTCGTCCCACGGCGCGAGCAGCATGAACCCGCGTGCCTCGTTCATCTGCCCGCCCGCACCGCCGAAACCGCCGGGGATCCGGCCGTTGAACCGGATCACGTCGCCGGTCGCGATCTGGCGCGCCGCGACCTGCTCGACCTGGCGCAGGTGTCGATCCATGTAATCGAGCGAGGCGCCCTCGGGGCCGTTCAGGCCGACCTGCAGAAAGCCGCGGTCCTCGGACGGCGCCAGTTCCGCGGGCAGCACCCGCAGCAGCACGGTGGCCAGCGCCGTCGCGCCGAGCGTCGCCCCGACGACGAGCCACGGTCGCCGCATCGCGCGACGCAACCCACGATCGTACGAATCGGAGAGCCGCCGGAAGAAGTGGTCGACGCGCTCGGCCATGCGGGAGCGGTGCGCGCCGGCGCCGAACAGCTTCGACATCATCATCGGCGTGAGCGTCAACGCCACGAGCGCCGAAAAGGCGACCGCCGCCGCGATCGTGAAGCCGAACTCGCGGAACAGCTTGCCGAGGTTGCCCTGCAGGAACGACATGGGCACGAACACCGTGACCAGCACCATCGTGGTCGCGATGACGGCGAACCCGATTTCGCGCGAGCCGTCGACCGAGGCGATCAGGGCCGGCTCGCCCCGCTCCATGCGCCGGTAGATGTTCTCGAGCACGACGATGGCGTCGTCGACGACGAGGCCGATCGCGAGCACGAGCCCGAGCAGCGTCAGCGTGTTGATCGAAAAGCCGAGCGCCGCCATCACGACGAAGGCCGCCACGATCGACACTGGAATCGTGATGGCCGGCACGAGCGTCGCCCGCGCGTTGCCGAGGAACAGGTAGATGACCAGCACGACCAGGCCCATCGCGATGGCCAGTGCGTGGACGACCTCCTTCATCGAGGCGTCGATGTAGACCGAACGGTCGAGGTTGACTTCGAGGCGCGTGCCCGCGGGCAGGTCGGGCAGGATGCGCTCGCGCTCCTCGCGCACGGCGCGCGCCACCTCGAGCGTGTTCGCCTTCGAGATCTGCTCGACGCCGATGCTGATGCCGGGAATCCCGTTGCTGCGGGCGACGGTGCGCTCGTTCTCGGCGGCGAGACGCACGTCGGCGACCTCGCCGAGACGCACGAGATAGCCGCCCTCGCCCCGACCGATCACGAGCTCGCGGAAATCCTGCTCGGTGTTGAGACCCGTTTGCGTGCGCAGCGTCAGCTCCCGCTGCGCAGACTCGAGGCGCCCGGCGGGCAACTGGACGTTTTCGCGCCGCAGCGCGGCTTCGACGTCGGCGACCGTGAGCTGGCGCGCGGCGAGCGCCTCCCGGTCGATCCAGACGCGCATCGCGTAGCGGCGCGCGCCACCCATGCGGACGCGGGCCACTCCCGGCAGCACACTGAGCCGGTCGACGAGTTCGCGCTCCGCGTA
>JAJTCR010000276.1 GCA_021325695.1 Steroidobacteraceae bacterium
GCGCCTTCGCCGGCCTCCTCGAGGTGCTCGACGACGACCTGGAACTCGCCGCGCGCCTCGTAGAGACTCACTCGACCACGGGCGAGCACGCGCGCCCCGTCGCGCACCGGGAAGCGGACCAGCATGGCGCGGGTGCGGAACATGGCACAGCGGACCTGCGCCCCCTCGTCCTTGAGCGAGAAGTAGCAATGGCCGGACGCGGCGCGGGCGAGGTTCGAGATTTCGCCTTCGAGCCAGACGGAACCGAGGCCGCGCTCGAGCAGCATCCGCGCCTGGGCGTTGAGCTGCGAGATCGTGAGGACGTCGCGTGGTGGGACGGCGGACGGCGGCAGGTCGTCGAACAAGGAATCGGACATCGGTGCAGTTTAGCGGCCGCCGCGAGCGCGCGGCAGGCGGTGGGGTTACACCGACTCAGCCGTCGACACAGGCTCCCGATGGTCGTGGCCAGGGCCGTCCGCGGCATGGACGCCCGGCGGAGCCCCAGGGAAGGGTTTACGCGTCCCTGGCCGCGACCATCGGGAGCCGGTGGCGGCGGCGAGAGGAGGGCACCCAAGACGTCCGCGCCGTCGGCCCAACGGTTTTACGCGAGGCGCCCCAGCCGGGTACAATGTCGCGCTTCCTTCAGCCCGGATCGCCCCATGCTGCGAATTCTCGAGGAAGCGCTCACCTTCGACGACGTCCTGCTCGTGCCGGCCTACTCGCAGGTCCTGCCGCAGGAGGTCAGTCTCGCGACGCAGCTCACGCGCACGATCCGCCTGAACCTGCCGGTCGTCTCGGCCGCCATGGACACCGTCACCGAGCACCGCCTCGCGATCTCGATCGCGCAGGAAGGCGGCATCGGCATCGTCCACAAGAACATGACCATCGCGGCGCAGGCGCGCGAGGTCGGACGCGTCAAGCGCTTCGAGAGCGGCATCATCCACGACCCGATCACGGTCGGCCCCGAAGCCACGATCCGCGACGTGCTCGAGCTCACGCGCTCGAAGAACATTTCGGGCGTTCCCGTGGTGCGCGAGGGCAAGGCCGTCGGCATCGTCACGCACCGCGACCTGCGCTTCGAGACGCGCTACGACGCGCCGGTTTCCGAGGTCATGACGCCGCGCGACCGCCTGATCACGGTGCGCGAGAACTCACCCAAGGAAGACGTGCTCGCGCTGCTGCACAAGCACCGCATCGAGAAGGTGCTCGTGGTCGGCGACGATTTCCAGTTGAAGGGCATGATCACGGTCAAGGATTTCCAGAAGGCCACCGAGTTCCCGCGCGCGTGCAAGGACGAGCGGGGCGCGTTGCGCGTGGGCGCGGCAGTGGGCACCGGGGCCGACACGCTCGAGCGCGCCGCCGCGCTGCGCGAAAACGGCGTCGACGTGATCGTCGTCGACACGGCGCACGGCCACTCGCGCGGCGTGATCGAGACCGTCAAGCGCATCAAGTCGAAGTGGCCGGCGCAGCAGGTCGTCGCCGGCAACATCGTCACCGCGGACGCGGCGCTGGCGCTGGTCGATGCCGGTGCCGACGCGGTCAAGGTCGGCATCGGCCCGGGCTCCATCTGCACGACGCGCGTGGTGGCGGGCGTCGGCGTGCCGCAGATCAGCGCCGTCGCCAACGTCGCCGCGGCACTGGCGCGGCACGGCGTGCCGCTGATCGCGGACGGCGGCATCCGTTTCTCGGGCGACATCGCCAAGGCGATCGTCGCCGGCGCGCACTGCGTGATGATGGGCGGCCTGTTCGCGGGCACCGAGGAATCGCCGGGCGAGGTCGAGCTCTACCAGGGCGCCTCGTACAAGTCCTATCGCGGCATGGGCTCGCTCGGCGCGATGGCGCAATCGAACGGTTCGCGCGACCGCTATTTCCAGGATGCATCCGCCGAACTCGAGAAGCTCGTGCCGGAAGGCGTCGAGGGTCGCGTGCCGTACAAGGGCAGCATCGTCGCGATCCTGCACCAGCTCGCGGGCGGCCTGCGCGCCGCGATGGGGTACACGGGCAGCGCCGACATCGACGAGATGCGCACTCGACCGCAGTTCGTCCGCATCACCAATGCGGGCGTGCGCGAGAGCCACGTGCACGACGTGACCATCACCAAGGAAGCGCCGAATTACCGTGTCAGCTGAACCCGCCCGCGTGGTGCGTCCGCCCGACATTCACGCGCACCGCATCCTGATCCTCGATTTCGGCGCCCAGTACACGCAGCTGATCGCACGACGGGTGCGCGAGTCCGGCGTCTACTGCGAGATCCATCCCTGGGACATGAGCGATGCCGAGGTCCGCGCCTTCGGCGCGCGCGGCGTGATCCTCTCCGGCGGACCGGAGTCGGTCACGGCGGCGAGTCCCCCGCGTGCGCCCGATGCCGTGTTCGAGCTCGGCGTGCCGGTGCTGGGCATCTGCTACGGCATGCAGACGATGGCCGCGCAGCTCGGCGGTCGGGTGCTCGGCTCCGACCACCGCGAATTCGGCTACGCGACGGTCACCGTCACGGCGCCCTGCCGGCTCTTCGAGGAGCTTGCCGATCATCGCGACGCCCAGGGCCGTCCCGTGCTCGACGTCTGGATGAGCCACGGCGATCGCGTCGAGCAGGTGCCGCCCGGTTTCGTGCCCGTGGGCGCCTCGGCGAACGCGCCGCTCGCCGCGATGGCCGACGAGTCGCGACATTACTACGCGGTGCAGTTCCACCCCGAAGTGACCCACACGCTGCAGGGCTCGCGGATGCTCGAGCGCTTCGTGCGGGAGATCTGCGCGTGCGAGGCGCGCTGGGAGGCGGGCAACATCATTGCGGATGCGATCGCGCGCGTGCGCGAGCAGGTCGGCCGTGACACCGTGCTGCTCGGGCTCTCGGGCGGCGTCGATTCCTCCGTCGTCGCCGCGTTGCTGCACCGTGCGATCGGCGATCAACTCGTCTGCGTGTTCGTCGACCACGGCCTGCTGCGCGAGGGCGAGGGCGACCAGGTCATGCGGACGTTGGGCGAGCACATGGGCGTGCGCGTGATCCGCGTCGACGCGGAGCAGCGCTTCCTCGACGCTTTGCGGGGCGAGACCGACCCCGAGCGCAAGCGCAAGATCATCGGGCGGCTGTTCGTCGAGGTGTTCGACGAGGAAGCACACCGGCTCGAGGGCGTGCGCTGGCTCGCGCAGGGCACGATCTACCCCGACGTGATCGAGTCCGCGGGCGCGCGAACCGGCAAGGCGCACGTGATCAAGTCGCACCACAACGTCGGCGGCCTGCCGGAGCAGATGAAGCTCAAGCTCGTCGAGCCGTTGCGCGAACTGTTCAAGGACGAGGTGCGCAAGCTCGGACTCGAACTCGGGCTGCCGCGCTCGATGGTGTTCCGTCACCCGTTCCCGGGCCCGGGTCTCGGCGTGCGGATCCTCGGCGAGGTCACCCGGCAGTATGCGGACCTGCTGCGCAAGGCCGACAGGATCTTCATCGACGAGCTGAATGCGCACGGCCTCTACGACCAGACGAGCCAGGCGTTTGCGGTGTTCCTGCCGGTCAAGTCGGTCGCGGTGATGGGCGATGGTCGACGCTACGACTACGTGATCGCGCTGCGCGCGGTCGAAACGGTGGACTTCATGACGGCACGCTGGGCGCGGCTGCCGTACGAGTTCCTCGACCTCTGCGCGCGCCGCATCATCAACGAAGTGGCGGGCATCTCGCGCGTGACCTACGACATCTCCGGCAAGCCGCCCGCGACGATCGAGTGGGAGTGAGGAGAAGCAGTGGCTGGTGTTTAGTGTCTAGTGGCCAGTG
>JAJTCR010000277.1 GCA_021325695.1 Steroidobacteraceae bacterium
TCGAGCGTGACGCTGCGACAGCGGTACACGAGCGATGTGCTGCTGCGGATGATGTCTGCGCTTGCGTGCGTCGCCGTGGTGGGCATCGGCCAGAGCCGCTGGATGGCGGTGACGCTGCTGGCCAACGTGCTCGCGGGCGGTGCGTGGACGCTGTCGTTCGCGAACTTCAACATCGCCGTGCAGTTGTCGTCGCCCCGCTGGGTGACGGGACGGATGCTGGCGATCTACCAGACCGTCGTGTTCGCCAGCATGGCGGTCGGCGCCTGGTGGTGGGGCGAGTACGCGAGCGCCGTAGGGCTGCGCAGCGCGTTGACGGTGGCCGGCGTGGCGTCGCTGCTGTCGCTGGTTGCGGCGCGCTGGTTGCCGATCGCGCCGGAACAGCTCGGCTCGTTCGACCCACGGATGCGCGCGGCGCTGACGCCGCCCAGCGTCGAAGTGCACCCGACGTCCGGGCCGATCGTCGTGGTGATCGAGTACCGGGTGCCGGCCGACAAAGCCGTCGAGTTCGTCGGCGTGATCAACGAAGTGAGTCGGATCCGTCGCCGCGACGGTGCGCGCGCGTGGTCCATCAGCCAGGACGTGGACGACGTCGATCTCTGGGTCGAGCGGTTCGAGTGCCCGACTTGGATCGATTATCTGCGGTGGCGCACGCGACCGACGCTGTCCGACCAGGCCGTTCGCGAACGACTGGTGCGACTGGTCGCCGGCGAGCACGGCAAGGTGCGACGGCTCGTCGTGCGCCCTCCGGGTTCGCATCCGCTCGGCGCGCCGCTACCGACGGACGCTCCTGCAAAAGAGCGAGGCGAGTATGAAAGATGGTGACAGTTATAAAAAAAGCCTGTAAACAATATCTTGACCACGATTATTAATGTTTTGTCGAGAACCCGCAGGAAGTTCTGAACCCCTGGTCATGAGACATATCCCATCCCGGCGATAGCCGCTTTGCCACGCAGTTGACGCCTTTCGCTGACGGCGGCCGAGAAGGCGGCCCGCCAAGTTGCTCGCTTAACCTGAAGATCGACAACACGCGGCTGTCGCTCTTGCTCTTCCACTTCGCGCGGGCCGCCATCCGTCAACAGCGGCAGTGCGCAAGGAGCACCGAACCTTGATCGTGACCGGCGCCCGTGTCCTCGACGACGTCCGCCGCCTCCGGGCGCGACTGTGGCCGCAGACCGTGGCGCTCGAGCCCTCGCTCGAGGAACCGCCGCTGCGGTCGGAGCTCTTCAGTTCCGACCAGATGGAACAGCACGGTCGCCACCTCGCCGGCACGCATGCGCTGGCGGGCGGTCGCGCGCCTGATCAGTTACTTCCGCGGCTGGCCGAGAACGAAGCGATCCTGCGGCGCGTGTTCGACCAGTTGACGGAGGCGGTCGCCGCAGGGCGGCACGTCACGCCGGCGAGCGAGTGGCTGCTCGACAACTTCTACCTGATCGAGGAGCAGATCCGGACCGCACGCCGCCACTTGCCGAAGGACTACAGCCGTGAACTGCCACGGCTCGCGCGCGGCGTGTCGGGCGGTTTTCCCCGCGTCTACGACATCGCGCTCGAGACCATCTCCCACGGCGACGGCCGCGTGGACCTCGAAGGGCTGAGTCGATTCCTGCGCGCCTACCAGAGCGTCGCCACGCTGAACCTCGGCGAGCTCTGGGCGATCCCGATCATGCTGCGCCTCGCGCTGCTCGAAAACCTGCGTCGAGTGGCGCTTCGCATCGCCGCGGGACGTCGCGACCGCGACCTCGCAGCCGAGTGGTCGACGCGGATGGTCCGCATCGTCGACGAGGATCCGAAGAGCCTGATCCTCGTGATCGCCGACATGGCACGGTCGAACCCGCCGATGACGCCTCCGTACGTCTCGGAATTCGTGCGCGACTTGCAGGGACAGAACCCCGCGCTCGCGCTAGCGTTGAACTGGGTCGAGCAGCGGCTGGCCGAGGAAGGCGAGACGATCGAGGCGCTGGTGCAGACCGGCAACCGCAGCCAGGCCGCGGACCAGGTCACGCTCGGCAACTCGATCGGCAGCCTGCGCCTGTTGTCGTCGGTCGATTGGCGCAGTTTCGTCGAATCGATGAGCGCCGTGGACGACGTGTTGTGCACGGACCCGACCGGCGCGTACGCCGCCATGGATTTCGGCACGCGTAACCAGTATCGCGGTGTGATCGAGCAGATTGCCCGACGCAGCAAGCACCCGGAGACGCGCGTTGCGAGCATGGCGATCGGGCTCGCGCGGGATTGCGCCGAGCGGCGCGGCGCACCCGAAGCGGACCGCGCGCGACAGGGGCACGTGGGTTACTACCTGATCGACTTCGGCCGGCGCGACCTCGAGCGCGCGGCCCGGTATCGGCGGACGTTCCTGGGCGTCGTCCGCAACGGCATTCGCCGCAAGCCGCTGCTCGCGTACCTCGGCGCGATTCTCGCGGTCACGCTGGCGTTCACGGCGTATTTCGGTGCGATCGCGCGAGGCGGCGGCGCGAGCGGCGTGTGGCTCGGGCTGTTGCTCCTGCTGGCCCTGCTGGGCTCGAGCCAGTTCGCCATCACGGTCGTGAACTGGATCGCGACCTTGCTGGTCACGCCGCGTCCGCTGCCGCGCATGAGTTTCGTCACCGGCATCCCGCCCGAATCACGCACGGTCGTCGTCGTGCCGACCTTGCTGTCCGATCCAGGCGACGTCGACGCGCTGGTCGACGCGCTCGAGGTGCGCTTCCTCGCCAACCGCGACCCGAACCTGCGCTTCGGCCTGTTGACCGATTTCGCCGATGCCGCGGCGGAATCGATGCCCGGCGACGAGGCTCTGCTCGACCACGCCCGTGCACGCATCGAGCAACTCAACGCGACCTACGATCGCGACGCGTTCTACCTGTTCCATCGTCCCCGTCGGTGGAACGAGGCTGAACGCTGCTGGATGGGTTTCGAGCGCAAGCGTGGCAAGCTGACCGACCTGAACTGGTTGCTGCGGGAGGCGGCGGAGGACACGGTCTCCGAACGCTTTTCGCTGGTGGTCGGTGACTTCGCGGCGCTCGCGGGCACGCGCTACGTCATCACGCTCGACACCGACACCGACCTGCCGCGCGACTCGGCCCGGCAACTGATCGAGACCATGGCGCACCCGCTGAACCGGCCGCACTACGACGCGCAACGCGGCCGGGTGCGTCGCGGTTACGGCATCCTCCAGCCACGCGTGAGCCCTAGCCTGCCGGGCACGACCCGTTCGCTTTACGCGAACCTCCACAGCGGCGAGACGGGCATCGACCCGTACACGCGCGCGGTATCGGACGTCTACCAGGACCTGTTCGACGAGGGCTCCTTCATCGGCAAGGGCATCTACGACATCGATGCGTTCGAGCGCAGCATCCAGGGCCGGTTTCCCGACAACCGCATCCTGAGCCACGACCTGCTCGAGGGCTGTTACGCCCGCTCCGGCCTGCTGAGCGACGTCGAACTGTTCGAGGACTACCCGCCGACCTATGCGGCGGATACGGCGCGACGACACCGCTGGATCCGCGGCGACTGGCAGATCGCCAGCTGGATGTGGCCGCGCGTGCCCACGGCCGCCGGGCGTCCCGTCCGAAACCCGCTGTCCGCGTTGTCGCGCTGGAAGGTCGTTGACAACCTGCGACGCAGCCTGCTGCCGATCGCGCTGTTGCTGTTGCTGCTGGTGGGCTGGGTGGCCGTGCGCTCCGTAGCGGCGTGGACGCTCGCCGTCCTGGCAATTTTGTTCGCACCGCCGGTCCTCAATTTCGT
>JAJTCR010000278.1 GCA_021325695.1 Steroidobacteraceae bacterium
CGCTGATCGAGACCGGGCCGGGCACCGTGCGCGTCGGCATCAAGACCGTGCGCGACAAGCACAACCTCGGCACGATCGACGTGACCACCGTGCTCGCCAAGTCGAGCAACGTCGGCGTGGTCAAGATCGCGCTCTCGCTCAAGCCGCAGGAGATGTGGACCACGCTGCACGACCTCGGCTTCGGCTCGGTCACCGGCTCGGGCTTCCCGGGCGAGTCGGCCGGCATCCTGACCGGGCACGAGCACTGGCGGTCGATCGGCCAGGCGACGATGTCGTACGGCTACGGACTTTCAGTCACGCCGCTGCAGCTCGCGCAGGCCTACGCGGTGCTCGGCACGGGCGGCGTCCGCCGCCCGGTGAGCCTGCGGCGCGTCGACACGCCTCCCGCGGGCGAGCGCGTGCTCGACGAGGCGGTCGCTGAGGAACTCGTGCGCATGATGGAGTCCGTCGTGAGCGACACGGGCACGGCGCGGCGCGCGGCCGTGATGGGTTACCGCGTGTCGGGCAAGACCGGCACGGCGTGGAAGGCCGCCGACGGTGGTTACAACGCGTCGAAGTACATGGCGGTGTTCGGCGGCGTGGTGCCGGCGAGCGAGCCGCGGCTCGCGGCCGTCGTCGTGATCGACGAGCCGAGCGCCGGACGCTTCTACGGCGGCGACGTCGCGGCGCCGGTGTTCGCCGAGGTCATGTCGGGCGCGCTGCGCCTGCTCGCTATCCCACCCGACGACCTGCAGCGCGTGCCGGCGACGACGCTCGTGCAGGCGCAGGATCCCTGGTGAGCGCCGCAATGCAGCGCACGAGCGGCCCGGCGTACCGCATGACCCTCGGACGGCTGCTCGAGGGCTTCGACGTCGCCACGCCGCACGGCGTGCAGGTCAGCGACCTCGTGCAGGACAGTCGTGAGGCGACGCCCGGCTGCGTGTTCCTGGCCTGCCGCGGGCGCACGACGCACGGACTCGCGCACGCGAGCGCCGCGGTCGAGCGCGGGGCGGTTGCCGTGCTCTGGGAGAGCGGCGGCGGCGTCGAGCCGCCCGTGCTGCCCGAGCGCGTCGCGGCGATCCAGGTGCCGCACCTCGGCCGACTCGTCGGCGAGATCGCGGACCGCTTCTTCCGCCGTCCGTCCGGCGACCTGCGCGTGGCCGGCATCACCGGCACCAACGGCAAGACCACGACGGCATACCTGCTCGCGCAGGCGTCCGAACTGCTCGGCCGTCGCGGCTGGTACGTCGGCACGCTCGGCCACGGCCGTCCCGGCGACGCGATGACGCCCGGCCTCACGACGCCGGACGCCGTCACCGTGCAGCGACGCCTGGCCCAGGCGCGCGACGCGGGCGCCGCGACGCTCGCGCTCGAGGTGTCGTCGCACGCGCTCGACCAGGATCGCGTCGGCGGCGTGAGCTTCGACACTGCGGTCTTCACCAACCTCACGCGCGATCACCTGGACTACCACGGCACGCTCGAGGCCTATGGCACGGCCAAGGCCCGGCTGTTTCACGCGGCAGGGTTGCGCTGCGCGGTGGTCAACGTGCGCGACCCGTTCGGCCGGGACCTGGTCGAGCGTCTCGATCCGGCGATCGAGAAGATCGTGTTCACGACCGCGAACGACGTCTGGGCCGAGCGCGGCACGGGCTGGATCCGCGTGCCCGAGCTGCGAACCACCTCGCACGGGCTGACGATGCACCTCGAGAGCAGCTGGGGCGCGGGCACGCTGCGTTCGCGCCTGGTCGGCGACTTCAACGCGGAGAACCTGCTCGCGGTCCTCGGCGTACTGCTCGGCTGGAACGTGCCGCTGCAGAAGGCGCTGGCGGCGCTGGCCCACTGCGTCGCACCGCCGGGGCGCATGGAGGCCTTCGGCGGCGGCGCGCAGCCGCTCGTGCTGGTCGACTACGCGCACACGCCGGACGCGCTCGCCAAGGTGCTCGAGGCGGCCCGCGCACACGCGCGCGGACGACTGCTCTGCGTGTTCGGCTGCGGCGGCGACCGCGATCCGGGCAAACGACCGCTGATGGGCGGCATCGCCGAAGCGGCCGCCGACCTCGCGATCGTCACGGACGACAACCCGCGCACCGAGTCGTCGGCCACGATCATCGAACAGATTCTCGCCGGCATGCGCGATCCGGCGAAAGCCCAGGTCGTGCCCGACCGCGCGGAGGCCATTCGTCACGCGATCGACGAGGCCGAGGCGGGCGACGTCGTCGTCGTCGCTGGCAAGGGCCACGAGGCGTACCAGGTCGTGGGGACCGAGACGCGGCCCTTCAGCGACCGGGAGACCGTGCTCGCATGCCTCGAATCCTCGCCTAGACCCGCTGCCCCCGCCGCGGGCGAGGCGGCTCCATGATCACGCGTGATCTGCAGACGTTCGCGCGCGTGACGGGCGGGGCGCTCCACGGCGCGAACGGCCCGTTCGACCGCGTGCAGACGGACTCGCGCGCGCTCGAACAGAACGCGTTGTTCGTCGCGCTGGCGGGCGACCGGTTCGACGGCCACGATTTCGTCGCCGCCGCCGCGGGCCTGGGCGCAGCCGGGGCGGTCGTGAGCCGGCGCATCGACTCCGCGCTGCCACAGGTCCGCGTGCGGGACACGCTCGAGGCGTTGTCACGGTTCGCGCACGCGTGGCGTCGTTCGTTCACCGGCGTCGTGGTGGGCATCACCGGCAGCAACGGCAAGACGACCGTCAAGGAAATGACCGGCGCGATCCTTGCGCAGCTCGGACCGTGCCTCGTCACGCAGGGCAACCTGAACAACCACATCGGCGTGCCGCTCACGCTGTGCCGGCTGGACGACTCGCATCGCACGGCGGTGATCGAGATGGCCGCGAACCACCGGCTGGAGATCGAGCACCTCGCGGCGCTCGCAAAGCCCGACGTCGGGCTCGTGATCAACGCCGGGCCTGCCCACCTGGAAGGCTTCGGCGGGATCGACGGCGTGGCGCGTGGCAAGGGCGAGATGTTCGAGGCGCTCGACACCGACGGCACGGCCGTCATCAATGCCGACGACCGCTTCGCGACGTTCTGGCACGGCCTGGCGCGCCGTGCGGGCCGCGTCGTGACCTTCGGCGTGCGCGAGCGTGCCGACGTGACGGCGAGCAACGTGCGCAGCCGTCTCGGCGAGGCGGGGTTCACGACCACGTTCGAGCTCGCGACGCCCGAGGGCAAGCGACCGATCGAGCTCGCGCTGGCCGGCGAACACAACGTCATGAATGCGCTGGCCGCGACCGCGGCCGCGATGGCGGCCGGCGCGGGCCTCGACGCGGTCGCGCGCGGCCTGCAATCGGTGCGCGCGGTCGCGGGACGGCTCGAGGTGCGGCAGACGCGAGGCGGCGCCCGCCTGATCGACGACGCATACAACGCCAACCCCGGGTCGCTGCGGGTCGGGCTGCGCGCGCTCGCCGAGGTGCCCGGCGAACGCTGGCTGGTGCTCGGCGAGATGGCGGAGCTCGGCGACGAGGGACCGCGGCTGCACGCGGAGGTGGGCGTGCTCGCACGCGAATGCGGCGTGACGCGGCTGCTCGCCGTCGGCGAAGGCGCGAAGCCGGCCGTCGAGGCGTTCGGCGCCGACGCGTCCTGGCACGCGAGCACCGACGACCTGGTCGCGACGCTGCTGCCGGGAATCCACGCCGGGCTCACGATCTACGTCAAGGGTTCACGCGTTAACCGGCTCGAACGAGTCACCGCAGCGCTGACCGGTGCGCCGGCGCCGGGGAGCCACTAGATGCTGCGTCACGTCGCCGACTGGCT
>JAJTCR010000279.1 GCA_021325695.1 Steroidobacteraceae bacterium
ACGTAGTGAATACCGGACGCAGGCGGACCGAGCGCGCGCAGCACGTCCTCGGCATCGGCGGTCTGTGGCACGCGCTTCGGGTTGACGAAACTCGTGACCTCGATGCGCCGCAAGCCCGCCGCGAGTGCGCGCCGGACGAACTCGACCTT
The DNA here is from genome assembly GCA_021325695.1 of Steroidobacteraceae bacterium. GTDB lineage: Bacteria > Pseudomonadota > Gammaproteobacteria > Steroidobacterales > Steroidobacteraceae > RPQJ01. Next base: position 150 of record JAJTCR010000279.1, read on the forward strand.
GGTCGCCGTGGGCAGCACGGCGGGCTCGCTCTGGAGACCGTCGCGGGGACCGACTTCGACGATTTCGACGTGGTTGCTCATCCGGGGAGGCGCGGCGACAGGTTAGCTGCAATGTATACTAATAAGACATTTGCGGGAATCACGCTCCGGCCGCGCGGCGTGCCTTTCCTTGACCGACCCGAGACCCAAGGTTAGAAACCATGCTCCCGAAAGACAAGGTAACAGCATGACCGCGGCGGCCGCAGGTTTCCGCGCCGGCCCGCTCGAGGGGCTGCGCGTCATCGAGCTCGGCACGCTGCTCGCGGGGCCGTTCTGCGGTCAGTTGCTCGGCGATTTCGGAGCCGAGGTCATCAAGGTCGAACCGCCCGGCCAGGGTGACCCGATGCGGGTCTGGGGTCGCGAGAAAGCCCACGGCAAGTCGCTCTGGTGGCCCGTCGTCGCACGCAACAAGAAATCGATCACGCTCGACCTGCGTCAGTACGACGGGCAGGCACTGCTCAAGTCGCTCGTCGCGAAGTCGGACTTCCTGATCGAGAATTTCCGCCCGGGCACGATGGAGAAGTGGGGGCTCGGCTGGCACGAGCTCTCGGCCGTCAATCCGCGGTTGATCCTGGTCCGCGTCTCCGGCTTCGGACAGACGGGCCCCTATTCACGACAGGCCGGGTTCGGCGCCATCGGCGAGGCGATGGGCGGACTGCGCTACGTCGTCGGTGACCCGGGCACGCCACCGTCGCGCGTGGGCATCTCGATCGGTGATTCCCTCGCGGCCACCTTCGCCTGCGTCGGCGCCTTGAGTGCATTGCATCACCGCCACGTCACCGGCCGCGGGCAGGTCGTCGACTCGGCCATCTACGAAGCGGTGCTCAACATGATGGAGTCGCTGGTCACCGAGTACGACAAGGCCGGTTTCATCCGCGAACGCACCGGCGCAATCCTGCCCAACGTGGCCCCGTCGAACGTGTACCGGACCCAGGACGGGCTCGTGCTGATCGCCGCGAACCAGGACACCGTGTTCGGCCGCCTCGCGCTGGCGATGGGCCAGCCCGAGCTTGCCACGGACCCTCGCTACGCATCGCACGGTGCGCGAGGCGCGAGCCAGCAGGAACTCGACGCACTCGTCGAACGTTGGACGCAGACACTCACGACGCGCGAGGTGCTCGCGTCGATGGACGAGCACGGCGTTCCGGCGGGACTCATCTATCGCGCACCGGAGATGCTCGACGACCCGCATTTCAGGGCACGAGAGGCGATCGTCACCGTGCCGCACCCGGACTTCGGCGAGCTGCGCATGCAGAACGTGGCGCCGAAGCTCTCGGAGACGCCGGGTTCGATCCGCTCGCCGAGCCCGGAGCTGGGCCAGCACAACGAAGAGGTCTACCTCGATCTGCTGCAGCTGGGCCGCGAGCGCTACGACGAGCTCCGCACCCGCAAGGTCGTCTGAGCGATGCCGGACACGCTGCAGCAGAGCTACTCGGGTGCCGGCTGGGGCGGCACGCTGCAACCCGGCGTGCGACCCGCGCTGATCGTCGTGGACTTCGTGCTGGCCTACCTCCAGCCCGGCTCGCCGCTCTACGCCGCGGTCGAGGCGGCGCGGGACGCCTGCGTGGTGCTGCTGCAGGCGGCGCGTGAAGCTCAAATTCCGGTGCTGCACACGAACGTGCGCTTCCAGCCAGGCGGGCGCGATGGGGGCGTGTTCTTCCGCAAGTTGCCGGCGCTGCGCTGTTTCGAGGACGGCGTCGCGCCCACGCTGGCGGCGTTCGACCCGGCGCTCGAACCGCGCGCTGGCGAAACCGTCGTCACCAAGCAGTACGCGAGCGCCTTCTTCGGCACGGGCCTCGCGTCGACGCTGACCGCGCTCGGCGTCGACACGCTGGTGATCGCCGGGGTCAGCACCAGTGGCTGTATCCGCGCCACGGCCGTGGACGCGTGCCAGCACGGTTTCATCCCGCTGGTCGTCCGCGACGCCGTCGGGGACCGACATCCGGCCCCGCACGAGGCCAACCTGTTCGACCTCCAGGCCAAGTACGCCGAGGTGGTGTCACTGGCGCAGGTGCAGGCTTACCTTGCGCGGCTCTCCCCGGCGACGATCGCCGGGCGTCCGTCCGGCTGAACTCCCCCGTCCGGGGGGTGGTCAAATCACGGGTGACGTGCCGCGCTACAATGCGCGGTCATGACCCCTGGTTAGCGACGAGAGGCCGATGATGAACAAAGCGAATCTGGTGCTGATGGCTGCCCTGGCCGGGGCCAGTCTGGTGGGCGTCGCCGGCGGCTCCCTGCTGCCCGTCTCCGTCGCCGTGGCGGCCGAGAAAGACAAGGACAAGGACAAGGAGAAGGACGCCAAGCAGAAGCTGAGTCCTGAGGTCCAGAAACCGCTCGTGGCCGCCCAGAAGGCCATGAACGAGAAGAACTGGGACGAAGCGGCGACCCAGATCGCGGCTGCCCAGGCGGTGGAACCGAAGACGCCCTACGACGCGTTCATGGTCGACGAGCTCGGCTGGTACGTGCAGCTGCAGAAGAAAGACTACGCCAAATCCGCCGAGGCGCTCGAGCGCTCGCTCAACTCGGGCTTCGTGCCGGAGGCGGACAAGGGCCAGCGCCTGAAGGCGCTCACCCAGATGCTGCTGCAGACCAAGCAGTACCCCAAGGCCGTGCAGTACGGCACCGAGTACCTCAAGGCGAACCCTGCCGACAACGAGATCGCTCTGCAGATCGCACAGGCTCGCTACCTCACGAACGACCACGCGGGTGCCAAGGCCGCGGTGGAGCAGATCATCGCGTCCGCGCCGACGCCTCCGGAAGGTGCGTTGCTGCTCGCGTTGCGAACGAGCTACGAGACGAAGGACCAGGCCGGCACGTCGAAGGCGCTCGAGGGGCTCGTGCGTCACTACCCGCAACCCAAGTACTGGGAAGACCTGCTCAACGACCAGCTGTTCCGCACCAAGGACGATCGCGGCCTGCGGGCGCTTTACCGGCTCATGAACGACACCAACACGCTCGACAAGCCCGACGACTACGCCGAGATGGGCAGCACGCTCGTCGCCGGCGGGTTTCCGAACGAGGCCAAGCAGGTGCTCGAGCGTGGCATGTCGGCCGGCGTCTTCAGCGGCGACGCGAAGTCTCGCGCGCAACAGGACCTGGAGCGCGCCAAATCGGGCTCCTCGATGGACGCGAAGGAAATCGCGGCAGCGGCGTCACAGCTCGCGGCGGCCAAGACCGGCAACCAGATGGTCGGCATCGGCAAGCTCTACTTCAGCACTGGCGACTATGCCAAGGCCATCGACGCGATCCAGAAAGGCCTCGCCAAGGGCGGCGTGACCGACACGGATGACGCGAACCTGCTGATCGGCATCGCCAACTCGCGGCTCGGCCAGTCGGCGGAGGCGAAGGCGGCCTTCGACGCGGTCAAGAACCCGACGCTGACCGAGGTCGCCCACCTCTGGAAGCTGAAGCTCGACGTGGCCGGTGCGCCGCCGCCGGCGGCCACCGCGGAGACGGCCCCCACGACCGGCTGATCGCCGAAGGCTTGCGAACGCCAAGGCCCCGCGGACGCCGGTCCGCGGGGCCTTGTTCTG
>JAJTCR010000280.1 GCA_021325695.1 Steroidobacteraceae bacterium
ACCACGACGATGGAGACCGAGCGCGCGGCGGCCGCCGTGCGCCGCGGAGCCGACGCGACGCGATGACAGAGGATGCACTGATGACGGGACCCCTTTCGCTGGCCGAAATCGCGTCGGCCGCCGCCAACCAGCCCACAGGCGAACAGCAATGGGCGCTGCGCTTGTACACGGCCGGGCCGACGCCGAAGTCGATCGCCGCGTTCAACAACCTGAAGCGGATCTGCGAGGAGTACATGCCGGGTCGCTACGACATCGAAGTCGTCGACCTGATGCAGAATCCGCGGCTCGCGAAGGAGGACCAGATCGTCGCCGTGCCCACGCTCGTCCGCAAGCTGCCGCAGCCGCTCCGCAAGATCATCGGTGACCTTTCCGACACCGAGCGAGCACTCGTCGGACTCCAGCTGCGGCCGCGGGCCTGACGGGGACGGACATGGCCATGCCGCTCACTGCCCTCGATCGCGAAATCGCCCAGCTGCGCGAACGCCTCGAAGGCGCGGAGGAGATGCGGCGAGCGGTCTGTACGGAGCCCCTCGACGGCGTCGTGATCGACGACGTCGAGCCGCGGCCGGTTGCACTGCTGAACGGTGCTTCGGTCACCCGTTCGAGCACGCCCAACGACTCGTCACCCCCGCCCGCGGTCACCGTCTCCGATACGGGGGCCATCCTGCACGCGAACCAGCGCTTTGCGGTGTTCACCGGCCGCACCTTGCGCGAGCTGTATTCGCTGCCGGTCGCGGAGCTGCTCGTCGAGTCGGACCGGCCGCGCGTGGCGATCCTGCTCGAGTCGGGGCGACGCGATACGACGCTCGAGGTGTCGCTGCTGCGCCCGGACGGCACGCAACGCCCGGTGCGGCTCGCGACGATCGACGTCGCGCACGGGTCCACCTCGTTCCTGGTCGTGGACGTCGAGGAGGAATCCCGTCGCGCGGCGGCGGAGTCGACCCTCGTCGCCCTGAGCACGGGCGACATCGATGCGGTGGTGATCGGCGGCGAGCAGGTGATCCTCGTCGCCGAAGCAGACCGTTCGTACCGCAACCTCGTCGATCGCATCGGCCAGGGGGCCGTGAGCCTGACGCGGCACGGCGAAGTGCTCTATGCGAACGAGCCTGTCGCGGTGATGCTCGGCCTGCGCCGCGAAGAATTGCTCGGCCGCAATTTCCTGGACCTGGTCGAGGAAGGCGAGTCGCGGCTGCGGTCGTTCCTGGACGACGCGACGGCTTCGCCCGGCTCGCTGGAAGTCTCGTTGCGCCGCAATGGCGGCGAATCGCTGCCGGTCGCGGTGTCGGCGGAAACGGGACCCGGACGCGACGTCGCCGCAACGCTCGTGCTGACCGACCTCACCGAACATCGACGCCACGTCAAGATCCAGGAGGAGACGCGACGCAAGGACGAGTTCCTGGCGGTGCTCGCGCACGAGCTGCGCAACCCGCTCGCCTCGATCCGCACCTGCGTCCAGATCCTCGACCGGTCCGGCGGCCTCGACGGACCCGAACAACAGGCCGTGCGCATCATCAACCGCCAGAGCACGACCCTCGTGCGGCTGGTGGACGACCTGCTCGACATACACCGGCTGAACCAGGGCAAGATCGTCATGCGCCGCGAGCCGGTGCCGCTGCGCGAGATCGTCAACGACGCGATCGACGCGGCGCGTCCCTATCTCTCGGCGCGGCGGCTGCGACTCGACGTGGCGTTGCCCGACCAGGACGTGCACGTCGAAGCCGACAAGGTGCGGCTGACGCAGGTGCTGCTCAACCTGCTCTCGAACGCCTCCAAGTTCACGCCTCGCGAAGGCCTCGTGCGCGTGCTGGTGGAGCGCTTGACCGCCGCCGGTCGACGTGAGTCGGTGCGCGTGACCGTCACCGACACCGGCTGCGGCATCGAACCGTCCCAGCTCGAATCGATTTTCGAACCCTACGTGCAGCTCGGCGCCGCCGGGGAAACGCCGGCCACCGGACTCGGGCTCGGCCTGTCGGTCGCCCGCCGGCTGGTCGAACTGCACGGCGGCACCATCCGTGCCGAAAGCGACGGTGCCGGCCGGGGCAGCCAGTTCGTACTCGAACTGCCCACGTGCGCCGCCGCCGTCGCGGACGTCGATGCAGCCACGACGACGGTGCAGGCGGAAACCAGCGACCGCGTCCGCGTGCTGATCGTCGACGACAACCGCGACGCGGCGGAGAGTCTCGCCATGCTCGTGCGGCTCTCGGGTCACGACGTCCGCACCGTCCACGACGGTAACGAAGCGCTGGCGGTGGGCGAAACGTTCGGGCCCGACATCGTCTTTCTCGACATCGGCATGCCCGTGCTCGACGGCTACGCGACGGCGCGGAGCTGGCGCGCGTCCCGCTGGGGTCACGGTTCGAAGCTGTACGCGCTCACCGGCTACGGCCAGGGCGAGGATCGCCAGCGCCGATCACGCGAGGCGGGGTTCGACGGCCACTTCGTGAAGCCGATCGACCCCGATCACGTGCTGAAGTTGCTGCAGCAGGCGGCCGACACGATGCGGCGGCCCGTGGCCTTCGCGTCGCCATCGAACGCGGACCGGACGGGCTGACGCCGTCCACTGCTGGCAGAATGCCGGCATGCTCACGCTCGCCGGCCTGTTCGTCTACCCCATCAAGTCCTGTCGCGGCACGGCGCTGTCGCGAGGGTTGCTCACGCGGTCGGGCATGTTGCACGACCGCGAGTGGATGGTGGTGACGCCGGCGGGTCGCTTCCTCACGCAACGCGAAGTGCCGAAGCTCGCGCTGGTGTCGCCGCAGTTGCGCGACGGCACCCTGGCGCTCGATGCGCCCAGGATGGAACCGCTCACGCTGTCGCTCGAGGATCGCTCCGGCGAGCGCCGCCGCGTGGTGGTCTGGCGCGACAGCTGCCAGGCGATCGACGCCGGTGACGGGGCGGCGGCGTGGTGCAGCGCATTTCTCGAGCGCGAGGTGCGGCTCGTGCGCTTCGACGAATCGCGACGGCGACCCACCGACCCCGACTGGTCCGCGGGTCTCGACGGGGAAACCCGCTTCACCGACGGCTTCCCGCTGCTCGTGCTGTCGCAGGCGTCGTTGGACGACCTCAACGCGCGGCTGCCGCACCCGCTGCCGCTCGACCGGTTTCGCACCAGCCTGCTGATCGATGGGTGCGATGCGTACGCCGAGGACCGCATGGCCGCGCTGGAGGCGGGCGACATCCGCATCCGCATCGTCAAGCCCTGTGCGCGTTGCGTGATCACGACGACCGACCAGTCCACCGCCGAACGCGACGGTGAGGAACCGTTGCGGACGTTGCGCACCTACCGCTGGGATCCGGAGCTGCGCGGCGTCGTGTTCGCGCAGAACGCCCTCGTCGAATCCGGCGCGGGCCTGGAGCTGAGCGTCGGCATGACGCTCGAGGCCACCTGGAAGTAGGGATACTGCGAATTTTCAGGCTCGCTCAGTCGAGCGACGAAAATTCGGAGTGTCCCTGTTGCCAGATCTCCGGTGAGCGGTACGCGTACCGGTACGCGGCGACGAACGCCGGCACGATCGGCACCACGAGCGCGAGCGTGTAGCGCGCGAGTGTGCCGCCCGCCGTCAGCACCGGCACGAGCATCAGCACCGTCGCCAACGACACTAGCCAGAACACCGCGCGCCAGTAGCGCTCGTTGCCGAGTGGGCGTCGCAGCGCATACGACCAGAGCGCCACGAGCAGGGCCGCCGTGAGCATCCAGCTCGCGAGCGCGACCAG